>JAICJW010000015.1 GCA_025928215.1 Chloroflexia bacterium
CGACCCGTGCGGCGAGGCTGAGAGCCGGTTCGCCAGTGCCGCTTGCGAGATCGAGTATCCGCATTCCCGGCTCCGGCTCCGCCCATGCGATCAACAGGTCGGTGACGCTCTGCCACCATTCGGTGAGGATCGGATGCCAGCGCCGCCACTTCGCCGCCCGCTCCGACCAGTTCCAGGCATCGTCGGCGTTGTCGCGTACGTGGTCTGCCATGCATTGCTCCGGCTATGAATCAGGCGAATACGTGGATGTGCTCAGTTTCGAGCAATCGAGCGATCTCATCCATCATCGGCAGGCCATCGAGATTGACGTCTCTGCTCACATACAACAGTTCAACACCGACCGGCTCACCGTCGGATGCGTAGTCAACATTCCGGTAATCATCGAGGATATCCATATGATCCCACGGTGCGTCTTGGAAGGTGATGAATGCGGCATCGGCGTCTGGATCGTATTCCACGTACGGCATCTGGCGTTGTTCATTCATTTCGTCACCTTCACTGTGAGGATATGCGGTGGCTGCGACGCCTTGCGGATGCCTACCTGTACCGTCCATCCATAGAGAGCGCCGTAATAGATCGGGTTACCTTCGGCATGGCGGCGGGGCTTCGCGCAATGACGTACGAGCGTCTCGACGTCCGATTCCGTGAAGTTCCGTGGGGCCATGCGCCGTTCCGCATGCTTCGTGTAGGTGAACCGCATCGCCCATACCTCTCAGTGTACCACCGCCATTCACCCCGATCAGGAGAGATCGCGCGATGTTACTCCACTGGTCGCGCCGGTGTGAGATGAGGCGCGAGGAAGCGCCACGCCTCGCGTCGCGAGGCGCGGGCCAGCGGTGTATCGAGCCGGTTGAAGGCGTGGCCGCCGGGCGCATTGTCGTAGATCTTGTACTGAAACGATTCGCCCTTCCCCTCCGCCTTAAGCGCCTGAATCAGCCGCTCGACTTCCAGCACATTGACATCCTCATCGTTCGTCGTTGTGTGAATGAGGAGCGGCGTCCCGGCGTAGCGGTGGGCCTGCCATGACGGAGAGCGGCGGCGATACTCCGCGACATTCTCCTCCGCCGTCTTGCCGACATGATAGGGTGCGGACATCATGTCGCGATATCCCTGGCTCTTGTATCCCATCCGCGCGACGAGATCGCTGACCGGCACCGCCGCGTATGCCGCCGCGTAGTCGTGCGGGTGGTCGAAGATATTGAGGAGTGCGTGCATGCCACCGTGGCTCCAGCCGACGATACCGACCCGCGCGGGATCGAGGAAGGGATAGGTCTCGATGGCAAAGTTCCGCGCCGCGTACGAATCTTCTGTCTCCAGTCCGCCGTAATCTATCTGCTCGTAGAAGGCGCGGCCATATCCCGTGCTGCCCCGGTATTCCGGCGCGATCACGGTGTAGCCCTGCTCCACCAATTCCCGTACGACGTTCGTCGCCCCGGAACCGAAGTTCGCGTGGATGCCGCCGTGAACCTGCACGATCAGCGGGTGCTTTCCGCTCCGGTCGAGATCGCGCGGGATGAAGACGTACGCACGCACGACGAGCGGATTGCCCGCTCCTTGCGCGGTCGGATTCGGGGTGTTGCGCGGCGGCGGCCCGGTGAAGGAGACGAGTTCGATTGCCGCGACATCGCCGAGCCGCTGATAGAACATCAAGTCGTCAACCTGCCGCGAGAGCAGATCCATCGTGTGCTTCTGATCCTCGACGGCCCGTTCCAATTTTCGGATCAGCGCATCCCGCGCGTCATTCTCCATTCCCCACTCCTCCTTCGATCAAGCGAACCGCTAAGAAGACGCATTGTTCTTTCAGTAATGCACCAAGATGCCGGCGATGCCTGCGGCGAGGAGGATGAAGACCGGGTTCCACTTTGGCCGCAGGATGACGATGACGGGCGCGGCGAGGGCGATCAGCCAGTCCGCGATCCCGGTCGCCGCGCCACGCACGATGGAAAATGCCGTCCAGAAGAGGATACCGATGACCGCGAGGCCGATCATCCGCATCGCGCCGATCACGCGCGGATTCTGCGCGACGCGGCGATGGAGCGCGGAGAGCGGCAGCACGAGGAATGAGGGGAGGACATTCGCCACTGATGCCGCGCCCGCCCCGCCGACGCCGCCGACGAGGTAGCCGAGCGCGATCACGTACAGCCCGTTCGGCCCCGGACTGATCCGCCCGACCGCGAGCGCCTGCCCGATCTGCGCATCCGTCGCCCAGCCGCGATCATGTACGAGGCTCTGGACGAGGATTGGCAGGCTCCCCAGCCCGCCGAAGGAGAGCGTGCACGCCTTGAGGAACTGCCAGAAGAGCGTCAGGAGGTTCATGCGCGGCTCGCCTCCTCCGCTACCGGCGCCGGCTGTGCCACTGCGGCCGGTCGGGGCGGATGCATGCTGAAGACGCGCGGGAAGAGCGCGCCAATCACGCCCATCGTCACGAGAATCAGCGGGACGGGCAGATGGAGGAGGCCGACGAGCAAGCCACAGGCGAGCATCACGAGCAACCCGCGCAGCCGGTCCCACCCCTGACCGAGTTGACCGCCACTCATTTGCACGACGATCGCGAAGGTCATTCCGCCAGTCGCGGGGACGATCCCCGCGAGGACTGCCCCGGCGATCAGATTCCCCTGCACGACGGTGATAAAGACGGAAAGAAGGGTTGTGATGATGATGGCAGGCGCGAGCAGCCCCGCGAGGGTAGCAGCAACGCCGCCCATTCCGGCCATCATTTTTCCCATCACGATAGATTGCGCGATGATGTTTGTTCCCGGCGTCAGTTTGGAGAGCGCGAACGCCTCGTTGTACTGATCACCCGTGATCCAGCGGCGGCGCTGTACGAACTCGCGCCGCATCAGATAGAGCGTTGCCGCCCCGCCGCCGAACGAGAACACGCCGATTCGCAGCCAGACAAGGAAAAGCTCCCTCAGCCGGGGCGGATGCGGATCGAGAGCGGCCTGCTCCTCGGGGAGCGGCAGTGGCTCGTCGTCAATCGGTGCGGTCGTACGCTGCTCCAAAGTCTGCCTTCCTCCTCGCGGTATGCGATCACCGCGACTATCGTACCCGATTTATTGCCCACTGCCCGCGACGTGTTGCCTGATGTGCGATGATTCCTCGCGGCCCGTTTCCTGCTTCTCAAAATGATGGGCGGCATAGATGAGAATGAGTGGAGCGCGATGGAGATTCTCGAAGACGTGCAAATACGACCGGCAACACCGGGGCGCGCGATCCGCCGGTTGCTCGATGGCGTGCGCGTTTTCACCGTGCTGGCGGTGATCGTCGCGCTGATCGGGATCGGCGTGTCGGTCACGGTCAATTGGCGCATCGGTGAGGCCGAGCGTGGGGCGCAAGATCAGTTACGCGGCTTGAGCCGTACCGCCGCGCAATCCGCGCAGACGCTTCGCAGTGTGACGGATGCTAGCACGCAGGGCGGCGCGACGGTAGATAGCGCGACCACGTCGCTCCGCCAGGTGTCCGGCACGATCCGGGACACCGCCGGGACCATTGAAGCGACAGCAGGCATCTTCGATTTCACCATCCCGATCACGAACACACGTCCGCTCGCCGGTGTGGATCAGTCCTTCCGCCAGCAGGCAGATCAACTGCGGACGATTGCCACGCAGATTGACCAAACGAACGATTCGCTCGGCAAGAACGCGGGGAGCCTGCGCGCAATCGGGCAGCAGGTGGGGCTGGTCGCGAACAACACCGACGATCTCGCGAACCAACTCCAACGCTTCGCCGATGGCCCCGGCCCGAACAGCGTCCCCGCAGTGGCGCGCGATGTCCGTGTGTTGCTGATCTGGAGCGTCGTGCTGCACATTCTCATTCTCGGTTTCGCCCTCTCTTTTTACATCCTCGCGACCACGCTGCGGCAGGTCACGTATGATATTCCCCATATCGCGTACCGCGAAGAAGCGGCGTCGAGCGTAGATGGAGAGTAATGCGCATGCGACGAGGATGGATAATCGGCAGCTTTGTGCTTCTGGTCATCGCGATAACCGCGCCCCCGGCGAGCGCGGCGCAGTTCGCCACCCCCGCCTTCCAGACGCAGTGGGTGGCGGGCGAGGCGATCACACCGAACTTCTGGGGGCCGCTTGCCACTGCGCCGGATCCCCGGCAGGAGTACTACAAAGATGCCCCCGCCGGGCAACGCCTCGTCCAGTACTTCGATAAAGGGCGGATGGAGTGGACGGACCCGCCTGGCCTCGCCACCAATGGTCTTCTCCCCGTTGAGATGATTCGCGGGCGCGTCCAGTTCGGCGACGATATCTTCGTCAGCAAGCCGCCGCCGGAGATCGCGATTGCCGGTGATCCGAGCAACGCGGGGCCGACGTACGCGACCCTCGGCGGTCGGGCGAGTGGCATCCTCGCCCCGGCGCCGGTGCAGACTGGTGCGCCGGTTACGACGGTAATGTCCGCGACGGGTGATCTCTCGCAAGGCCCGCCCGCCCCCGGCACCACGCTCTCCGGCTACGACGCGGCGACGCGGCATAATGTCGCGTCCGTCTTCCTCGATTATCGCAACCGCGTTGGCCTCGCGACGATTGGCCTGGCGATTTCCGAACCTTTCCGCGCGGGTTTTGTCGTCAACGGGCAACCAAAAGAGGTCGTCGTGCAGGTCTTTGAGCGGCGGGTGCTGACATACACCGCGGCAAACACGCCCGCCTTTCAGGTGGAGATGGGCAATGCGGGCCGGCACTACTACCAATGGCGGTATCCGCCCGGTGCGCCGCCGCTCCAACCGCCGCAGTAGCGGAGAACGAGATGTTGTCGCCGGTCGCGGGGAAACGACCGTCTCGTGGTACACTCTCAGTGAGTAAGCGCGAAACATGCGCGATCGCTCAATTGACTGTTCGGCGTCGTAAGGAGAGATGAGTAATGGCGACGGAGACGACAATTTCCATCGAATACTGCACCGCCTGAGGGTACCTCGATCGGGCCGTCAGTTTGGCGGACACACTGCTTCACGACTACAAGAACAAGGTCAGCGCATTGACGTTCAAGCCGTCCTCAGGGGGCGTCTTCGAGATCACGGTGAACGGGTCCCTCATTCATTCCAAGAAGGAGACAGACCAGTTCCCGGACGAAGAGACTGTCGTCAAGCGGGTCGGTGAGATGGTCGGCGCGTAAGCGAACTTCATCCCCGGCCCCGCTCCATCGCCGTAGAGCACGAGCGTATTCCGTGATCGCGGAGCGATGGAGCGGGGCACTTATTTCTCAGCGCTCAGTCCTCTCCTTGACGCGGGGCGGATTTGGCGGTTCCATACCCTCATCGCCGCAACGGCGCGGTGACGATGCGGAAGGGCTTCACCATTATGTTGCAGGGTAAGCGTTTCGTCCTCTGGCTTTTCGGCGCGCTGCTCATCGTTTCGATCCTCTTTATGATCGGCACTGCGGCGCTTGCCCACGGCAAGGCGGATGTCTGCCGGGGCTATTACGACCCGCAGCAGCAGGCGGCCTGTGCCGCGACGGCCACTGTCGGGCCGCCGCCGGGTATCGTGAAGTATCATTGAGGACGGCGAAAGCAGACGTTCAGGCACAACACACTGCCGGAATTTGGGAAAGGGGAAGGCACTGATGGCAACGCTCGCGAACGCGCATGCGGTGATCGAAGAAATGCGCCATGTCCGGCAGGCCCGGCTCTATCGGCCCGATCCGGTGCCCGAAGATGTGTTGAACGATCTCCTTGAAATCGCGCGCTGGACGGGTAGCTCGCGCAATTCCCAACCCTGGCATTTCGTCGTCGTGACGGACAAGGAGCACCTGCGGCAGCTCAGCCAATTGCGCACGCCGATCAACTGGATGGCCGATGCGCCACTCGCCATTGTGATCGTGCTCAATGGAGCGAGCGAGATGAGCGAAGCCTACGACGAAGGCCGCGTCACCGAGCGCCTGCTCATCGGGGCGCGCCTGCTCGGTCTCGGTGGCGGCACCGCATGGTTTGCCGCGCCGGAGGAAGAGCGGCGCGCGAAGGAAATCCTTGGTATTCCCGCCGAGCGAACCGCGCACTCCGCAGTTGTCCTTGGCTATCCCACCACCTTGAAGGATCATCGGCCGAACGCGAATACCCCCGGACGCAAGCCGCTCTCCGAGATCGTCAGCCACGGTCAGTTCGGCGCATCGAAGGCATAACCACGACCGACTTCGGCTGCGGCGTCTTAGCGGTCTGAGAACGATCGCTTACTGCCGCAGGTGGATGTCGGCGTCCAGCTCCTGGAACTTCTGGAGGATATTCGCATAGCCGCGCTCAACGTAGCGGATGCCGCTGATCCGCGATGTACCGTCCGCGACGGCGGCCGCGATCAGGTAACTGAACCCGGCGCGGAGGTCGGGGATCGTCATATCGGCGGCATGGAGCGGCGTCGCCCCCCGGATGACGCAACTATGGGCGAAATCCCGGCTCTTGAAGCGGCACGGTTTCTCTCCGAGGCACTGGCGGAAAAGCTGGATCTCCGCGCCCATCCGCACCAGTTCCTCTGTATAGCCGAATCGCTTCTCGTAGACGGTCTCGTGAACGACCGAGAGGCCGTCCACCTGCGTCATCAGCATCACGAAGGGCTGCTGCCAGTCCGTCATGAAGCCGGGGTGAACATCGGTCTCCAGCGCGATCGGTTTCAGCGGATGGTCCGGATAGAAGAAGCGGATACCGCCCGGCTTGACTTCGAACCCCGCGCCGACCTGCCGCAATTTGTTGAGGAAGGTCAGCATGTGTTCCTGCTCGGCTCCCTCAACCAGTACATCGCCACCCGTGATGATCCCCGCGATCGCGAACGAGGCTGCCTCGATCCGGTCATTGATGATCGTATGCTCCGCGCCGTTCAGCCGCTCGACACCCTCGACGACGATGGTTCGGTCGGTATCCATGAGGATGATCGCGCCCATCTTCTGGAGAAGCATCACCTGATCCATGATCTCCGGCTCGACGGCGGCGTTCTTGATGAGCGTCGTTCCCTCCGCCAGCACTGCCGCGAAGAGCGTGTTTTCGGTCGCGCCGACGCTCGGATACGGCAACTCAATCACCGCGCCGCGCAAGCGATCGGCGACGGCGTAATAGCGGCCTTGCTCGAAAATAATCCGCGCGCCGAGTTGTTCGAGGGCGCGAATATGGAAGTCCACCGGGCGCGTGCCGATGTCATCCCCGCCGAGTAAGGGGATGACGGCCTTGCCGTAGCGATGCAGGAGCGGGCCGAGGAGCAGGATCGGGATACGGTTCAGGCCGCTGAAGCCGAGCGGCACTTCGGGCGTCTCGACTACTGGCGTATGCAGCCGAAGGCTGCTGCCCGTCACGGAATCCCACTCATGCGTCAGTCCGACGCTCTCACAGACACCGAGCGTGACTCCGATGTCGCCGATGTGCGGGACGTTATGCAGGATGACCGGCTCGTCCGTCAGCAGGCTGGCGACGATCTCCTTCGTCGCGGCATTTTTCGCGCCGCTGATGCGCACGCGCCCCTTGAGCGGCTTGCCGCCCGCGATTTCATAATACGGCGTTTCGATGTGGTCACTCCTTCGTCGCGCAGTTCGGAGTTCGCAGTTCGATGAAAGGGTTTTCTCCGAACATCGAACTCCGGACTTCCCCTATTCGTTCGTATACTTCTGGTCAATCGTCATCAGCACCCAGTCGTACTCGGTGCTGGCAACCGGCGTACCGCAGAACTGGCAGACGGAGATGTTGCCGAGTTCGAGCGGCGCGCCGCAGTTCGGGCAAGCACGATCCATGTAACTCGACTTGGTCGTTTTCGCCGCGCCGGAGCGGGCGAAGGTCCAGTATTCGGTGTAGGGCCGTGGATGGTGCCAGCCATCTATATCCTTGCCGGTGCGTGTGTCAATGTAATAGTCGGACGCGGACGCATCAATGCGGGCAACGAGGACATCGCCGGTGCTGTTCTTCTCGACATGGACGATCCGCGCGCCGCTGATCACCATATCCTCCATCACATTGCGCCGGTTCAGGGCGCGGTCGCTTTCCAGTTGCATCGTCAGGCGGTTCGCCTCGCCCTCGCTGAGGAAGGGAAGCGCGGGCGACAAGTCACCCTTAACCCAGGCGAGATTGAGGATGTTGTACGCCGTCTCGACACGATCAACGAAGTGCGCCTGATCGAAGGCCGGATCTCGCTGTCTGATGTCGTCCAGCCCCGCCGCGATCTGGGCATCGCTCTGCTGCCAGCGCGCGATCTCATCCTCTCGCGTCGGTGGGGGCAGGTTGTCTACGGGAACCCCCTCAATCGAGTCACGTTCCGCTTTGCTCCGGTAGTAGCGGAGGATGAGCCAGATAATCAAACAGATGATGGCGACAACGATGATGAAGCCGAGCAGGCCGCCACCGCCGCCGCTCCCGCCGCCGCCACCACCGGGGAAGATAAAGATCCCGCCGCCACCGCCGCTGCTCCGGCTCGACCCGCTACTGCTACGAGATGAACTGCCGCTACTACGCGACGAGCCGCTCGACCGGCTAACGCTGCTGTGGCTGCCGCCTCCCGGTCGCGCGTCCACCAAAACCGGCGTTGCCACCCAGAGGAAGATGCCGAGCAGGAGCATGATATGCATCAAAAGCCGTCGTCGTTCCATCAATCCCTTCCACCGTGCCCTGTCAATCTCTGCCCCGCGTGCGTAGTTTCCCATTGCGCACCGAAAGACATTCTCTCACAAACCAGACGACAATTCCCCGCGCGGGGTTCCTTGTATATTATCCCGATGAAGGAGGCAATCAATGTTCACCGAGTACGTTGCGAAGGCGATGCAGCAGGCTGAATACGAACAGAGGGAAGACGGCAACTGGTGGGGCCAGGTCACGCCGCCCCGCTACACATGGGCAATCGGCCCCACAAAAGAAGCGTGCGCGAAGGAACTGCGCGACGTGGGAGAAGAGTGGCTGATTGACGCCATCGCCTGCGATCATTCCCAATCCGCATCAGGGAGATATCAGCACACCAACCCTCGCGCGCATCCTCCGTGAACTCGGCATCGCGCGGGACGAGTGGGAACGCCTGTAACCGAAGCCTCCTCGATCTATCCGCCGCCATTATTCCCGGCGATGATCCCCTCGCGCTCGAAGATGCGGCGGAGGATAGCGAGGGTGGAGGCGTAGGTGCTGTCGAGGCCGTAGTAGGACATGCCGCGCGCGCCGAGTGTGTACGCCCGTGAGTACGGTGTATCCGACGCATAGTGGATGAGGCCGAAGTCCACCGGCACTTGTGAGAAGTTGACATTCTCGTTCATCGGGTAGCGCGTCGGGAAGGTATCCTCATAGAGCGCGTTCAGGTACGGCCCCGCCTCCATCTCCACGACGGTGTAGTTCTCCCGGTAATAGAGATCGAGGTACGCCTGATTCTGTAGGAACGTGCCGCGCGTCGTCAGCGCCTTCTGATTGTCGAGCGCGGAGCCGTAGGTGAGAAACGGAGCGAGGTCCTCGTAGCGGAAGCAGTTATCCAGCCAATAGGTATTGCCGGTGTGCTCGTCGAAGACGGTTGTGGAGAGCATCACATCGCCGATGCGCCCATTGAGCGTCGCTGCCTTGCCAAGCACGTACACACCGCGGAGGGCGGCGGTGTTGAGCGCCACTTGCGTGAGGATGTGATTCGCCGCCATGCCGAGGGGGTAGTTGATGTTGATAATCACGGCGTCGGACGCGGCGACGCGCAATTCGCCGTCCGCCCGGAGGCGCGGATCAATGTCGTCTGCGTGCAATTTGCTGATCTCAATCACCTGAATGCCGACATCGAGCGCGCCCTCGCTGGGAATCGTCCAGATGCCGCGCTCCTCCTCCTCCTTCGCCCTTTCCTCGCGCTCGTGCGGGTTGGCCGCGAAGTAGCGCCGTGCCGCGAAGTAGAGGAAGTTGTCCCAGGACGCGCGCACCTCGCCGCGCACCATTTTCTCGTACTCCGGTAGCAGTTCGGGATGCTCGACCTCCCGCACATGCGCGATGAGCGCGTCTCGCCGCTGCCGCGCCGTACCGGAGAGGACATTGACGACGGAGTGCGTATTGGAGGAGATGAAGTACATCGGCCGCTCTTGCAGACCATGATGGTGGAGCGTCGCGCCGATTGGCCCCCACCAGCGCTGGGTGACACGGCTGTATCCGGTGTGCGTGCCGCCGAGCATCTGGAGGGTCATCCCTTTTTCATGAGCGGCAACTTTCGCGAATGTCTGCCAGAAGATTGCCCCCCACGCGCCGCGCAGCCGCCCCCAATCTCGCCCTTCGATGCTCAGGGCGGCGCGGCACATTTCCGCGATCGCTTCTTCCTCCTGTAAGGAGATCGCTTCGCCCGTTGCCAGCCGTTCGATCTCCGCGCGAACCTCCGGCGCGCTCTGCAGGAGCGCATGCAGTTTGTTCCACTCGATCTGATAGGCGACGAGCGTCGGAATCAGGTCGTCGAGGTCGGAGACGGAGGCGATGAAGACGGCGAGCGTCTCGGCATCGTCGTACCACCACTTGCGCCGCCGACCGGGAGAGGTGACGGGCTGCCACTGCTCCTCGACGTGCGGATAGCCGCCCTCCGCGAAGATGCGTGCCGTCTGCCCGAGCACGACATGATGGATACGCTCGATGCACTCCGGCAGCCGCTGCACGGAGTACATGAAGGCGCCCATGTCCATCTCCGGCGCGGTGGCGAGCGAGTGGAGGCTGGCGTGCGTGCCGAAATGCGCGGGTACGAGCGTCTTCAGTTTGATCGTGCCGGAGGAGCGCAGGAGCGTTGTGTAGGTGCGGACATACAAGTCCACATCTCGTTTGCCCGCCACTTCCATCTCGCCCGTCATGCCGGGGAGCGTGCCGCCGCCCGCCCGCACATCGGCGACTGCCGGGGCCTCCGGTTCGTCCGGTGTCATTCGTCGCCGTGCCATCGTCAATCCTTCCACGCAGCATTTGCGCGCATCCTGGAGATTATGGCACGGGAAGGTGATCGGGACTAGCGTCGCGAATCAGCAGGGCATGAATTGTGCGCGCCTCGTTCGCTCGACCGCGGCATGCTCCGTCATGTATCGTCCCCGCAGAACGTCGGTGGATGGCGAAGGCGAAGGAGGCGGCAAAAATGGTGGATACAACGACAGGGGCGATGCCGACACTGGCGGGTGGGCCGCACTTCGCGATGGGCGGGGCGGTCTTTGGCAATCTGCAACCGGACGATGTCGCGCTGGTTGCACACCTCGGCTTCCCTGGTATCGAGCCATATCGCGGCATGATTATGCCGTACCTGGACACGCCCCGGAAGCTGAAGGAGGTGCTCGACCGGCATGACCTCACGATGGTGACGTGCTCGAATGGCGGGCCGGGGCAATCTACCGATTTCATTGATCCGGCGGCCCGGCGGCAGACGATTGACGATCACGTCGCCTTCGCGCGGGATTTCCTCACGGTCTTCGGTTGCAAACACTTCAAGATCAATATGGGCGAGCGCCCCGCGGGAGGCACAAGCGATGCCGACCTCCGGGCAATCGCGCAGACGCTGAACGAACTCGGGCGGCGCACGGCGGAGTACGGCATCCGCCTCGCGCCACACCCGCACATCTGGGGGCCAGTCGAGCGCCCGGAGGAAATACGGCGCCTGCTCGCGCTGACCGATCCCCACTACGTCTCGCTGACGCTGGACACCGCGCACATCCTCCTCGGGGGTGGCGATCCGCTGGAATTCCTGACCGATCACTACGACCGCATCATCGCGCTTCACTGGAAGGACGCGAAGGCGGCCTATCGCGGATTTACCGGCCCGACACCGACGCGGGCGATGCACGCCGAGGAAATCCTCTATAAAGACCTCGGCTCCGGCGGCACAGACCTCCCCGCCGTCTGGCGCTTGCTGCAAGCGCGCGGCTATCGTTACTGGATCACGCTCGATCTCGACCCACCCCGCCCGCAAGAGGGCGAAGGGACCGTCGAGGAGAAATTGCTTTTCAACCGGCGATATCTTCTCGAACAGCTGCACGTCGAGCGGTTATAGTGCGTTGGACGAACATGATGTCCCCCTCTCCCTCGCCGGTCGGCTTCGAAAACACCAGCGTATGGCGGCGATGGCTCCGTACGAGAGGGGCTGGGGGTGAGGAATGGAAAGGAGCGCAAAGATGACACAGACAGCGAGCAATGCGGCGACCGAGCAAAACACGGGCAAGCCGAAGGTCGTCGTCATGCAAGGATGGGGTGCCTTCGGTGCGTACGGGGAACGCGAAATTCTCGAACGCGCGGGCTGTGAAGTCGTCGTCGCGCAGGCCCGCACGGAGGATGAAGCAATTGCGGCGGCGCAGGATGCGGACGGCCTGATTTACACGAGCGGCATCAGCGCGCGGTTCATGGCGTCGCTACCGCGCTGCAAGGTGATCGCGCGCAGCGCCATCGGCATGGACAATGTCTTTGGCGTGGATATCGCCACCGAGCGTGGCATCGTCCTCTGCAATGTGCCGGATGTCTTCATTGATGAAGTCGCGAACCAGACGATGGCGCTCCTGCTCGGCTGCGTGCGCCAGATCGTCCCGTCCGCGCTCTGGGTGCGGGAAGGGAATTGGGGCAGGCAAGGCGCGCGACGCCCTGGCGACCGCATCCACCGCGTCACGGGTGAGACCCTCGGCCTCGTTGGGTTCGGCAACATTGGGCGTGCGGTCGCTCAGCGCGCGGTGGGGTTTGGCCTGCGCATCATCGCGAACGATCCGTATCTCTCCCCCGATGTTTTCGCCCGGTACGGTGTCCGTCAGGCGTCGCTCGCGCAGGTGATGCAAGATGCCGATTTCATCTCGCTGCATACGCCGCTCACGGACGAGACGCGCCACCTGATCGGCGCGGCGGAGTTCGCCCTGATGAAGCCGGACGCGATCCTCATCAACACGAGTCGCGGCCCGGTGGTGGATGAGCAGGCATTGATCGCGGCGCTGCACGGCGGCCACATTCTCGGCGCGGGGCTGGATGTCACGGAGCAGGAGCCGGTTGACCCCGCGAGTCCGTTGCTGACGATGCCAAATGTGATCGTCACGCCGCACATCGCCTCGTTGAGCGAATGGGCGAACGGCGAGCGCCGCCGCCGCACCGCCTATGAGGTCGCCGCCGTGCTCACGGGCCATCGCCCCCGCGCGGTCTGGAACCCCGACGTGTTGGCGCGCCTCAATCTGAAGTGAGTCTGCCACATTGATTTTACATTTTTCTCGCGCAGTTCAGAAATCTGGGCGGTAGCATCGTGGGTGAGCATGGCGAATCAATCGCGGTCGTACCGTGCGAGCCATTGATGCGGGAGGCGAGCAATGCGGCAATCCATCGTTGTTCCATCCGGCGCCGCGCCGCTCAATGCGCCAACGACCGTGGATCGTGCCGGGCGGTGGCTCTGGTTCGCACTCGTCTTCATGCTCATCTCGGTCAGCATCGGTCTGAATTGGGACCGCGCGTGGCACGCGCAAAACAAGTTCGAGACCTTCTACTCGCCGCCGCATCTCTTCATTTACCTCTCGACGATCATCACGATTCTGCTCGTCGCGGCGATCACCTTTTCGGCGCAATTGCGTCCGTGGTTCGGGACGGCGTTTCGGATGCGCCTCTTCAGCTTCCCCGTGCCGGGCGCGCTGGTGATCACCGCCGGGGGGCTGGCGATGCTCGGCTTCGCGGGGCTGGTGCTCGACAACTACTGGCATACAAACTTTGGATTGGATGAGACGAACTGGTCCACGCCGCACGCGATGCTCGGCTGGTCGTGGTTCGTCGCCCTGCTCGGCTTCATCTCCTGCCGCCTCGCGCTCCGCCCGTACCGGCCGCTGCGCTGGTTCACGGCGGTCGCGCTCGGCTGGCTGATCCTCGGTTTCTCGGCGACGCCCTTTCTCGGCCCATTTCACAGCAACACAACACCCGCGAAGGTGGCGGCGCAATCGCGCGCGATTGCGAGCTTTCCTGCCCTCGCCAACAATACGGGTATTGAGCATGTTCAGCGAATCTTCCGGGATGCGAACCTGACGCGTACCAATCCAGCCTTCCTGCTGCTCGCGGCGCTCTGGATCGGCGTCGTGCTCGCGCTCGTCCGCCCGTTGGATGGGCGGGTATGGGTCTTCCTCGGCACGGTCGGCCTCTTCTCGTTCTTTCTCCTGACGGGCAATCACGCGGCCGCCGTGCGCCTCGACACATGGCTGCCGATCTCACATGATGCCGGGACATGGCTGCCGCCGCCGATTCTTCCCGCCGCCGTTGCTTTTGTTCTCGCCATCCGCGTACATGTGCGCGAGCGATGGGCGTGGGCGGTTGCGGGCGCGACCTTCGCGATCCTCACCTATCTGACCTGGGGAACGGGCCATCCCCTCGCCCTGCTTCTCGTGCCGGTCGCCGTACCGGTGACGATGGCGGGCGCGTGGCTTGGCAACCGGATCGCCCGGATGCTCGAATATCCGGTCGCGCGGGACGTGCGTCTGATCGTGCCGCTGCTCGGTGTCACCTCACCGATTCTCCTTGGGCTGGTGGATCTGTACCTACGAAAGACGATTGCCTGAGCGTCTTCGGCAAATCTGGCGCGCGCCGCCGTAACCCGCTACGATAGCATCCTTGATTGCTGGCGACTGCATAAGGAAAGGATGCTGCCCGATGGTCACTGTTGCCGAACTGCGCGAGAGTGCCGAGGAGATCGCCCCCGGCGTCGTCGCGGACCGCCGCTACCTCCATCAGCACCCCGAACTCGGCTTTCAGGAGGAGAACACCGCGCGGCTCGTCATCGAGCGATTGCGTGCCCTGCACCTCGACGATCTCCAGACGGGGATCGCCAAAACGGGCGTCGTCGGCGTGCTGCAAGGGGGCAAGGGGCCGGGGAAATGCGTGCTGCTGCGCGCTGACATGGATGCCCTGCCAATCACCGAATTGAACGACGTGCCGTACAAGAGCGAGATTCCCGGCAGGATGCACGCCTGCGGACACGACGCGCACACGGCGATGCTGCTCGGTGCGGCGCGGGTGCTCGCCGAGCGGCGAGGCGAGTTCGCGGGGACGATCAAGTTCATTTTCCAGCCCTCGGAGGAGCAGGGCGAGGGCGGTGCGCAGCCGATGATCGCCGCGGGGGTAATGGAGAACCCGCATGTGGACGCCGCCTTCGGTATCCATGTCGGCTCGAACATCCCGGCCGGCAAGGTCGCGGTTTTGCCGGGGCCGGTCAACGCGGCGGCAGACTCGGCGATTGTGACGATTCGAGGCTTAGGCGGGCATGCGGCGCGACCGCAGATGGCGATTGATCCGATCGTCATCGGCGCGCACTGCATCGTCGCTCTGCAATCGCTCGTCAGCCGCGAGGTCAACCCCCTCTCACCCGCCGTGATCACCGTCGGTACGCTGCACGCGGGCACGGTGAGCAATGTCATTCCCGAAGATGCGCACTTCGAGGCGACGATTCGCACGTTCGATGAGCAGACGCGGCAGTTACTGGCGGAGCGTATCCCGCAGGTAGTGCGGGGCATCTGCGAGACCTTCCGCGCGACAGCGGAGGTAGAGTACCGCCTCGGCTACCCGCCGCTCGTCAACAATGCGGCGATGGCGGCGCTGGTCAAGGAGGTCGCGCTGGCGGTCGTCGGGCCGGAGCGCGTGATGGACTCCGAGCCGGGGATGGGCGCGGAGGACATGTCCTATTTCATCAACGCCGCGCCGGGTGCGTTCTATCGCCTCGGCGTCCGCAACGAGGCGGCAGGCAAGACCTACGGCCATCACCACCCTCGCTTTGACATTGATGAGGATGCCCTCTCCACGGGTGTCGCCATGCATGCGGCGGTCGCGCTGCGGTTCTTGAACGGGGAGTGAGGAACGCTTTCTCTTACCGCGTCAGTTTCTCGTAGCGGAACGCACTGAAGAGGGCGGCGGCTTCCGGTTCGGTGCTTGCTGTCAGCACGTCCGCCGCGAGCGAGAGGGCGCTGAAGGGCGCGACTTCCGCCGGGATGGTCTGCGCGAGCATCACCGGCTGATTGTTCACATAGCAACTGAACGCCCCTGACCGCACCTCGACGCGCAGGAGATTCATGATGTCCCGCCCTGGCTTGATCGCGGCGTGCTGCGTCCAATCATTGAAGAGCATCTTATGACCCTCGCCGCCCGTCAGTTGCTGGGCGACCATGAACCGGCCGTCCGCACGGATGATGAAATCGAGATACTGCTGCTGATCCCCCTGCGAGACGTAGTTGTAGAGGAAGATCAATCCTCCTGCCGCGCCTTCCGGATCGCCTTGCACGCGCATCTCGACTTCCGCGATAAACTCCGGCCCGCGCGCCTCCGCCGCTGGCACCCAGTCGCCCCAGGAGAAAAGGCCCGTACCGTCCGGCTTCTTCGTGACGCGGACGGTGTAGATATTTTTATCGAGCGCGCGGGACGATTGCCCCGGCAGGTTGGCTTGCTGCCACTGTTCGGGGTGGCTCATGGAATCCGTGATGACGCGTGAGGAGAACGCCGCCACGACCGGTGTACTTGTCGGCCCCGGCGTCACGGTTGGCCGCGGGGTCGCGGTGGCAGTGGGGAGGGCAATCGTGGCGGTCGCGGTCGCGAGCGGTCCGCTCGTCGGTTGGCCGAGCGTGGGTTGAGCGGCGACCGCCGACTGGAGGGGCGTTGCGGTCACGCTGGCGCTGCTATCGGTCTCCCGTCCGGTGAGGAGATAGGCGCCGCTCGCCGCCCCCGCGACGGCGAGGCCGCCGATCCCGACCAGCACGGCGCGGCGACCGATCGCGCGCGGTGATTGGGGCTGCGGCAGGTAATACTGCGGTGCTGGGGCCGGCGGGGGCGGTGTGTGCACGGTCGGCGGTGGTGCCTCGACCGGGGGCATGGGCTGGAGGTTGACGGGGGGTGTCGGGCGGGGCGTCTGATGCGGTGTTTCCGACGCGAACGAGGGTGGCCGTTCGTCCGACTCGAAGGCCATCACGTTGGCAATCGCCTGCGTCGCTTGGAGGACATTCGTCATTTCCGGATAGCGATCCGCCGGGTTCTCCGCAATCAGTCGCTCGATCATCGCGCCGATGGGCCGAGGATGCGCCGCGAGGAGGGCGACGGCATCCGACGCGCGCAGCCGTTTGTATGCCTTGCCGGTGAGCATTTCGAAGAGGACGAGGCCGAGGCTGTACTGATCCGACACCGGTTGGAGATAGCCGGTCGTGCTTGCTTGTTCGGGGCTCATGTAGAGCGGCGTGCCGGGATGCCCGACTGTTGCCTGCGTCCGGCCGGAAAGGTCATCAATCTGGGCGATGCCGAAATCCCCGACTTGCGCGCGGCCATCGGCGGCGATGAAGATATTGGCGGGTTTGATGTCGCGGTGGACGAGGCCGACATCGTGCGCGGCTTGCAGGCCACGGGCAATGTCCGCCGTCAGCCGGAGGGTGTCGGCGAGGGGAAGCGCCCCGTCGGCGCGGATACGCTCCGCCAGCGTGCCGCCCGAGACGTACTCAAGAATCAGGTAGAGCGTCTCATCCGGCCCCGTGACGAGATCGTAGACAGCGACGAGGTTCGGGTGGCTGCCCATGCGCGAGCCGGCGATTGCTTCGCGGCTGAAGCGATCCTCGATGGCGCGCAACTGCGCTGGCTCAATCGTGGCGAGGGAACGCTTCAGGCTTTTGATCGCGACTGTTCGCTTGAGCCGCTGATCGAACGCCCGCACAACACTACCCAGGCCCCCCTCACCGAGGATGCCCTCCACGCGATACCGGCCGAGCAGTAGCGCCGATACGATGGCGTCGTCTCTCTCCATGATCGTTCTTCCTGTCGCGACGTGTCGGTGTATCGCTGCACTCTAGCCGTTTGTGCGGCCGTTCGCAAGGGATGCGGAGAGAATTGAGCCGCTCATGAGTGCAAACGTCGCGCCGCGCGAACGGTTCCGCATCGCGCGGCGCGCGTTGAATGGGTATGATGGAGGGGTGCGTGAATGGCGGATCGAGCGCGGAGAACAGGAGTGAACGAATGCGTGTGGTGAAAACAACGGAAACCCCCGCGAAACCGATGGGCGAGTATGGCGTACCCGGTGTCGTGCTGCGGGAAATCTTCACCGCCGCGACGGGCGCGCCGACCTTCGCGCTCCGCCATTTCGAGGTCGCGGTTGGCTGCGCTGCCCATTCCCATTTTCATCCGTGGGAACATGAGGTGTATATCCTCGAAGGCGAGGGTGAGATTGTCGGGGAAGATGGCGCGGTGCCGTTCCGCGCCGGAGATTCGTGCTATACCGCGCCGAACGAGTTGCATCAGTTTCGCAATACGGGTACGACGCCTCTCCGCTTCCTCTGTGCCATCCCCAACCAGCCCACCGCCGCCCCGCGCGAAACGCCGATTCGCGAGAGCGAATCGGCTGGCGTTGCATCCGGCACGCCCTAGCGGTCCGTTCGCGCGATCATCTACTTGACGCCGGGGCATCCACTCGCGCATCCTTCCGCCGTCAATGGATTCCACAACGTCGTGGTAAAGGGGGGCGGACGATGAGTATCACGAGTGCAGGCGGGACGAGATGGGCGGACGATGCGAATGACAAACTCGCGGCATTCCTCGCCGATCTGCCGGAGGAGCAGCGGGTGGAACGGGAAGACGCGGTGCGGCGGTCGGCGGAAGCGTTCGCGCGCGGGCAATCCCGCTACCAGCTCGCCGATATGGTCAGCCTGGAGGCGATGTGCGTCGGCTGGGTTCGCACGACCCCGACGGCGGAGCGAGCGAATCTTCCCACCTTCTTCGCCCGGCATGGCCTCGACTTCGCCTCCTTCGAGGAATACGCCGCCCCGCGCTAGGGAATAGGAAGCGCTTGAACCGCAGAGATGCAGCGGACGCAGAGAGGGAAGAGAGAGAAGGATTGAACTTCTTTGTTCTCTGTATTTCTCTGCGTCCTCCGCGTCTCTACGGTTCCATTCGTTTCAATGGATGGGTGTGATGATGACGGCAGGTGAAGATGTGCGGCGAGTGCGGGGGGCGCGGCGGTTGCGTGGGACGATTCGCGTTCCGGGCGATAAGAGCATCAGCCATCGCGCGCTGCTCTTCAATGCCCTCGCGCTGGGAACGGCGCGCGTCCGGGGTTTCCTCGATGGCGCGGATTGCCGGACGACGCTCGCCGCCCTGCGCGCGATGGGCGTGCGGATCGAAGAGACGGAAGGGATGCTCACCGTACACGGTGCGGGCATCTACGGCCTCACTGAACCGGCGGACATCCTGGACTGCGGCAACAGTGGCACGACGACGCGCCTGTTGCTCGGCATTCTCGCCGGGCAACCCTTCTTCACCGGGCTGACGGGCGATGGCTCGCTCCGACGCCGCCCCATGGCACGCGTCACCGATCCTCTCCGGCAGATGGGCGCATGGATAGACGGGCGCGAGGGCGGCAACCTGCTCCCGCTCGGTGTCCGGGGTGGCAATCTGCACGGTATCGCATATGCGTTGCCCGTCGCCTCCGCGCAGGTGAAATCGTCGCTGCTGCTCGCCGCCCTCTTCGCGGATAGCCCGACGACGCTCACCGGCCGCACGGACTCCCGCGATCACACGGAGCGAATGCTGCGCGCGATGGGCGCGGACCTCGTCGCGTCCGGCGGCGGGCTGATGTTGACGCCTGGCGCTCCCCTCGCCGCGCGGGATGTGGAAGTGCCAGGCGACATCTCCTCCGCGGCCTTCTGGCTCGTCGCGGGGGCCGCGCACCCGGACGCGGAGTTGACGATCGAGCATGTCGGTGTCAATCCGACGCGCACCGGCATGCTCGACATGCTTACCTTGATGGGTGCAGAGATAGATGTGCGGAATGAACGGGAAATCTCCGGCGAACCCGTCGCGGACCTGACCGTGCGTTCCTCGCGGTTGCGCGGCGCGGAGATCGGCGGCTCGCTCATCCCGCGCGGCATAGACGAACTCGTCGTGCTGGCGGTCGCGGCGGCGATGGCGGAGGGGCGAACGGTTGTGCGCGATGCCGCTGAATTACGTGTCAAGGAGTCGGATCGCGTTGCCACGGTTGTCGAGGGTTTGCGGCGCTTCGGCGCGCGGGCGGAAGCGGCGGACGACGGCTTCGTGATCGAGGGGCCGAACGTCCTGCTCGCCGAAGCGCAGGAGAGCCACGACGATCATCGCCTCGCGATGGCCTGGGCTGTCGCCGCCCTGATCGCCCATGACCGCGAGGAGACTGCCATCCACGGCGCGAGCGCCGCCGACGTCTCCTACCCCACCTTCTGGCAGACCGTCGCTGAGATCGCTGAGGAATGAAGGGAGGGCGCACAGCTGTGCGCCCCTACCTGCTCCCCTCCCGACACGGGAGGGACTGGGGGTGGATTATCCGCCCTGCTCCTGAGCGAGCAGGGTGCGCTTGCGTTCGATACCCCAGCGGTAGCCGCCGACATCGCCGTTCTCGCGCACGACGCGGTGGCAGGGGATAGCGAGGGCGACGCGATTCGTTGCACACGCCTGGGCAACGGCGCGGGCGGCGGTGGGTTGGCCGATGGCGCGGGCGATCTCGCCGTAGGAGCGCGTGCTGCCATAGGGGATGGCCTGCAACGCCTCCCAGACGCGCCACTGAAAGGCCGTCGCCTGCACATCGAGCGGCAGGTCGAGATGCGGCTCCTGGCCGCGCAGGTGGCGGATGATCGCCTCCACCGCCGCATCGAGGCCGGAGGCATCCCGCGTGATCTCGGCGGCGGGATACTCCCGCTTCAATCCGTCCGCGAGCGTCTCGTCCGTGTCACCCAGATTGATGGCGCAGATGCCGCGCTCCGTCGCCGCGACGAGCAGGAGGCCGAGCGGGCAGGGGACGATGGTGTAATGAATGTGCATCCCCGCGCCGCCGCGCCGGTAGACGGCGGGTGTCATGCCGAGTTGGGCGGGCGCGCGCTCGTAGAGGCGGCTGGGCGAGCCGTATCCCGCGCCGTAGAGCGCGCTCGTCACCGCTTCGCCGTTGCGCAGTTCACCTTTCAGGCGTTCCATCCGGCAGGCATCGGCGTACTGCCGGGGAGTGATGCCCATCACGCGCTTGAAGGTCCGTTGCAGGTGAAACGGGCTGAGGCCGACCTCCGCACCGAGGCTGGCGAGCGTCGGCGGTTGCTCGGGGTTGGCGGCGATAGCGCGGCAGACGCGCTGCACAACTTCCACTTGCGGATCGCGAATCGTCGCTTGCTCGGGGTGGCAGCGGCGGCAGGCGCGGAACCCGGCCTGCTCCGCCGCTTCGGGCAGCGCGAAGAAGGTGACATTCTCTCGCCGGGGTCGCCGCGAGGGGCAGGTCGGGCGGCAGTAAATGCCCGTGGTGCGGACGGCATAGACGAATGCCCCGTCCGCCTCCCCATCGCGCGTGAGAACGGATTGCCAGAGCCGTATCTCGTCCCACATCGGAGGTTCGTACCCGGTGTCGGTGATCGGTGTTGCCACGGCGTTCATCCTCGGTGCATCCGCATACTTCATGGATACCATTGTACCGTTTCCTCCTCGCACTAAAGCGGCATTATCGAAGTGATTCATTCGCATCGTCCGTCTCCTTTCTGTATTCAGCATAGAGTATGGCGGCGCGGCGCTCTATCCGGTTCTTGCGTTTCAAAGTGCGGGCGCGCCATACTCACGCGCGGCACCGGACTGCGCCGCCATGCAGACATATCCATTGAGCGGGAATGAGGCAGATAATGACAGCGAACACCGTACGCATCGGCATCATCGGGACGGGGATCGGCGCGGAGCATATTCGGGCGTTCCAGCAGGCGCCAGGCGCGGTCGTCACGGCGATCTGCTCAGCGCAACGGGAGCGGGCGGAGGCGGTGGCGCGGCAGTTCAGTATCCCGCGCGCGACGACCGACTACCGCGACCTGCTCGATCGGGAGGTGGACGCGGTCGTCATCACGACACCGCCCGCGCTGCATCGCCGGATGGCGCTCGATGCGATTGCGGCGGGCAAGCACGTCTTCTGTGAGAAGCCGCTCGCCGCGACGCTCGCGGACGCAGTGGTGATGCGCGACGCGGCGGAGGCGGCGGGCATCGTCCACATGATTAACCACCAGACGCGATTCGGCGCGACCTACAGAGAGACGCGGCGGCTAATTGATGCCGGCTACCTCGGCACACCGACGCTCGCCGATGCGCGCGTCAATCTCAATCCGGCAGACTATCTTCGCGGGTCAATGTGGAGCACAAGCAAGGCGGGGTGGTTCGTGGATCGGGCGCAGGGCGGCGGCATCCTCGCCGGATCGGCGGGGCCACATCTGTTTGATCTGCTCCGCTGGTATTGGGGCGAGGTGGAGGCGGTCACCTGCACGGCGGCTGTCACCGTGCCGACTATCACGCTCGCGGACGGCAGCGAAGCCTCCGGCATCACCGCGCCGGACGGCTTTATCGCCGTGCTGCGCTTTGTCAATGGCGCGATGGCGACGGTGCGCGGCGTGCCGATCCCGTACCATCGGGGCGGATTCAGTTTCGAGTTCAACGGCACGGCGGGCGCATTGCTCGTCACGCATAGCGATCTTCGGGGCGCGACGAATACCGATGCCGCGCCACAGGAACTGCCGGTGCCGGACGCGCCGCAGGACCGCGTGGGAATCGCGATGCGCTTCATCGGTGCGGTTCAGGAGGGCGAATCTGCCCCGGCCCCGAATTTCCGTGATGGCGTCGCGGTGCAGGCGATTCTCGACGCGCTCGATGCGGCGATGGCGGCGCAAACGTGGGTGACCGTCACTCCCCGCCCCTGAAGCAACTATCGGTGAAGCAGGGTTCAGCCAGCCCACATTCAGGCTGAAAC
>JAICJW010000304.1 GCA_025928215.1 Chloroflexia bacterium
CGAAATTGCGGGTCGTGAGCGTGTCTATATTCGGCCTTCCCTCCCAGTAGCGGTCATTGGCGACGAAGGTAGCGTGGTCGTCTCGCTTCCATTCCTTCAGTTTCCACGGGCCGCTGCTGACCGTCGGCGCGTTGATCTCCGGATTCTTCGTCGGGTCACTCCAGTCGAGTTTTTCCCAGATGTGCTTCGGTAGCGGCGTGATCGAGGAACCGGCAGTAATCAGCCCCGTGACATAGGCATCTTTGAGCGTGACGACGAGGGTCTTCGGATCGGTCGCTGTGAACGACACGATATCGCCGAAATTTTCGAGGTAGGGATACTTATTCTCCGGCTTGATGACCTGCTGATACGTCCAGACGTAGTCGTCCGTCGTCAGCGGCGTCCCGTCGCTCCATGTGGTGTCGCGGAGCGTGAAGGTATACGTTTTCTTGTCCGGCGAGATGGTGAACGTTTCCGCAACGTCCCCGACGAGGTCGAGCGTGTTGTCGTCGTATTTAATCAATCCACCGCCGTAGACGTTCCCCTGATAGGCGCCCGAGACGGTGTCGGTCGTCAGGTACGGGTGGAAACTCTTCGCGTCGGTGCCGACAATCGCGTGGGTCAGCGTGCCGCCCTTCGGGGCATTCGCGACCGCCGATGGGGCGGCGACGGACGCGACCGGACCGGACGGCGCGACCGCGGAGGCAGCGGCGGGCGTGGCGACGACGGCTGGCGCGCTGGCAGCGGTTGTCCCTGTCGTTGGCGATGACGGGGAGAGCGTCGGTGCGATGCTCGCGGCGGACGGCGTAGGAGTCGGAGTATTGGTGGCGGTGCTGCCCCCACCGCAGGCGGCGAGGATTGCGGCGCCGGCGGCGCCCGCCGCTCCGGCGAGGAAACGGCGGCGACTGACGACGGGATGCACATGTTCGCTCACGGGAGTGCTCCTCTCAATAGGAAACGCCGAGACCTGCATGCAAACCCGTCGTGCGCCGCCCCAACGCATCCGCCTCAATGCGCGCCGCGTCGGGGATGGGGAAAAGAAATCCCCCTTATTGTGCCATGGCGGTCGCCGCCATCGGGGGCACTTCCTGCGTGCAGAAGGCGCAGCGGGTCGCCCTGATCGGGATGCTGCTCACGCAGTAGGGGCATTCGCGCGTCATCGGGTCCACGGGCGTTTCGGTCTTGCGCCGGTTCATCAGCGCGTTGACCGGCCGGACGACAAAGAAGAAGACGACCAGCGCGATAATCAGGAACGAGACGACCGCATTAATGAAATCCCCCAGAAGGAATCGGCTGTGATTGATCGTGAAGCCGAGGGCGGCGAAGTCCGGCTTGCCGCCGATGGCCGCAATCAGCGGTGTGATCAAGTCCTTGACGAAGGCCGCGACGACCGTCCCGAACGCCGCTCCGATGATGATGCCGACCGCCAAATCCACGACATTGCCCCGGAGGATGAATGTCTTGAAGTCGTTCGCCGCTTTCATCATGCCGCCCCTTTCCCCAATTAAACTTACAACCCCGTCACAATGATTATACAGAGGGAAGCAAGGGGCGGATTCTGATATCCGGACATACCGGCATTCTCCAGTGGTGGCCGGCTGAACCACGTTCTGTCCGGATGTAAGGCAGATTTACGTGATGCCTACCGCTGCCACATCCCGGAACTGCCGCCGCGAGAGGTCGGCGTATCGCCCGTTCTCGCGCAGCAATGCATCGTGCGTGCCGCGTTCGACGATCTCCCCGCCCTCGACGACGAGGATCAGATCGGCATTGCGGATCGTGCTCAGGCGGTGCGCGATGACGATGCTCGTGCGGCCCGCGAGCAGGGTGCCGAGGGCGCGCTGGATCGTCGCCTCGGTGCGCGTGTCAATGTTGCTCGTCGCTTCATCGAGGATGAGGATGCGCGGCTCCGCAAGAATGGCACGGGCGAAAGCGAGCAACTGCCGCTGCCCCTGGCTGAGCGTGCCGCCCCCGGCGCCGAGCACGGTCTCGTATCCATCAGGCAGCGCGGCGATGAAGCCGTGCGCCTCCACCGCCTGCGCCGCGTCTTCGATCTGCGCCCGCGTCGCGTCGAGGTTGCCGTAGCGGATATTCTCGGCAATCGTGCCACTGAACAGAAATGGTTCCTGCAAGACAATGGCGATCTGCCGCCGCAGGCTCTGCCGGGTCACGGCGCGCACATCCTGCCCATCCACCAGGATCGCGCCGTTCATCACATCGTAGAAGCGGGGGATGAGGTTCGCGATTGTCGTCTTGCCCGCCCCCGTCTGCCCGACGAGCGCGACCGTCTGCCCCGCCGCGATCTGGAACGAGACATCGCGCAGCACCGGGCTGCCGACGTTGTAGGCGAAAGTGACATGATCGAAGGCGATCTCCCCCGCGACCCGTCCGAGCGCGGGCGTGCCGGGGGGATCGGCGGATTCCTGCTCCTCATCGAGGATGGCGTAAATCCGCTCGCCGCCTGCCAGCGCCGCCTGCAACTGCGTGTAGACCTGCGAGGCGAGGAGGATTGGCCGGAAGAACTGCTGCACATAGATCAGAAAGGCCGCCAGCACGCCGACGGTGAGCCTCCCGTGGAAGACGAGGTAGCCGCCGAAGCCGATGACGAGCGCGGTGGCGAGCGTGCTGAGTACGTCAATCGTCGGCGAGAAGGCGGCGGTGATCGCGACGGCCTGGACATTGGCGCTGCGGTTGGCGGCGTTCCGCTTGCGGAACCGCGCGATGTTCTCCTCGGTGCGGTTGAACGCCTGCGCCTCGCGCACGCCGGTGATCTCCTCCTGCAACTCCGCCGTCACATCGCCGACCGTCTCGCGCGTCGCACGGAACGCCGTGCGTGCCCGCCGCGCGAACGAGCTTGTCACGAGCAGCATAACGGGGATGATGAGGAAACTGACGAGCGCCAGCGGCAGGTCGAGCGTCAGCATCGCGATCAGGATGCCGACGAGGCTGAAGAGCGCGCCGACCAGTTGCGTCAGCCCCTGCGAGAGCAGTTGATTGAGCGTATCCACATCGTTGATCACGCGGCTCATCAGGTCGCCGACCGGGCGGCGATCGTAGAAGCCGAGGGGCAGCCGTTGGAAGCGGTCGAAGAGCCGGGCGCGCAAGGACGCGAGGACGTGCTGCCCGATCGCGCCGACCTGCCAGACCTGCATGCGCGACGCCAGCGCCCCGACGGCGTAGACGGCGAGCAACAGGAGCATAATCCGCGTCAGCCCCGGCCGGTCGCCGCGCAGAATGGCCTGGTCAATCGCCCGCCCAATCAGATACGGCCCTATCGCCTGCGCCACCGCCCCGACGACGATGAAGACGAAGCCGATCAGGAGGCGCGACCGATACGGCGCCACCTCCCCGACGAGCCGCCGCGCCGTCGCTCCCCGGTGCCGCGCCCGCTCCTCCGCCGTCTCCGCCGCCATCCGCATCATCTGCGCCACCGCTACCTCCTAAGAAAGACTGAGCCACGAAGACGCAGAGGAACACAGAGGGAAAGAAGGGGGAACGAGCCTAAACAACCCTCTCTGAAAATGAATCCCTGAATCTCTTTTCATTTTTCTCCCCTCTTTTTCCTCTCTGCGTCCGCTGCGTCTTCGTGGTTCAATCGGTTTCAATCCCCTACTATGACGGGGTCGCGGGTGTCGGGGATCAGTTGGGAGCCGAGGATGTCGTTGTAGAGCGGGCTGTCGCGCAGGAGTTCGGCGTGGGTACCCTGCGCGGCGATTTTTCCTTCGTCCAGGACAAGGATGCGGTCGGCATCCCGCACGGTGCTGATCCGTTGGGCGATCACGAGGGCGGTGTGGCGGCTGTCGCGCATCAGGCGGTCGAGCGCCCCTTGAATGAGCGATTCCGTCTCGGCGTCCACGGCGGAGGTGCTGTCGTCAAGGAGCAACAGGCGCGGGTCCACGAGCAAGGCGCGGGCAATCGCGATCCGTTGCCGCTGCCCGCCGGACAACCCGACGCCCCGCTCGCCGACAATGGTGTCATACCCTTCCGGCAAGGCGCTGATGAAGCCATCCGCCTGCGCCGCCCGTGCCGCCGCCTCGATCTCCGCCTCGGTCGCGTCCGGTCTGCCGTAGGCGATGTTGGCGCGCACCGGGCCGCTGAATAAGAGCGTCTCCTGCAAGACGATGCCGATCTGGCCGCGCAGGCTGCCGAGCGTCACCTGTCGCACATCGTGGCCGTCCACCCGCACCGCGCCGCCGGTCACATCATAGAAGCGGGGGAGGAGGTTCATCAGCGTGCTCTTGCCCGAACCCGTCGTGCCGAGGATCGCCACCGTCTGCCCCGGCTCGATGGCGAAACTGACGCCGCGCAGGATCTCCCGGTCGCTCCCCGGATAGCGGAAGTGAACATCGTCGAAGACGACCCGCCCGGTGATCGGCGGCAGCGTGATCGCGTCCGGCGCGTCATGCAGATCGAGCGGCGCATCCAGCACATCGAAGACGCGCAGTGCGCTCGCCCCGGCACGGGAGATGCCCGCCGCCTGAAAGCCTATCGTCAGGATCGGAAACAAGAGGAAGCCGAGATACGTGTTGAAGGCGACGAGTGACCCGACGGTCAGGCTGCCACCGATCACCTGCCAGCCGCCGAACCAGACGACCGCCAGCGTGCCGAGATTAGCGAAGAAGAAGACGAAGGGAAAGTTGTTCGCGAAGGCCCGAATCGTCTGGAGGTTCTTATTCAGTAGTTCGTCGTTGAGTCTCCGGTAGCGTGCCTGCTCGTACTCCTCGCGGGAGAAGGCGCGGATAACGCGGACGCCCGCGAGGTCTTCCTGCAAGACGCCGTTGAGCCGCCCAAGCATCTGCTGCACCTGCCCGAACAGCGGGCCGATCCGCCGCACGAAGCGGAGCAGCAGGACGAAGAGCGGCGGGATCGTCGCCAGCGCAACGAGCGCCAGTTGCCAGTTCAGCAGCAAGAGCAGCACCGTGCTGCCGACGAGCATGACGAACGCCGAGGCGAGTTGGACGACGCCGCTCCCCGCGAAGGCGCGGATTTGCTCGACATCATTCGTAACGCGCGTCAGCAGTTGCCCGGCCTCGACGCGGTCGTAGTAACTGAAACTGAGCCGTTCGATCTGCGCGAACAGGGCGTTGCGGAGGTCGTAGGCGACGCCCTGCGAGGCGCGTTCGGCGAGGAAGCCTTGCGCGAAGTTGAACAGCCCGCGCACCACCGCGACCGCGACCAACCCGGCGACGGCCCCGATCACCGCATTCCGGCGATGGTGCGCGATGCCGCTGTCAATCGCCAGGCGGATCATCTGCGGCGCGACGAGGTTTGCTGCCGAGACCATGATGAGGGCAACGAGCGCGCCGAGCGCGTCCCGCCAATAGGTACGCAAGTACCCCAATGCCCGCCGAAGCGCCTTCCCGCCCCCCGGCTGCGGCGTCATCCCGCCTGGCCCATTACCTGGACGTTGTGCCATTACGAGGCTCGTACGTTCGGAGTTCGCAGTTCGGAGTTCGGAGTCGTCGCCTCATCCTTCTCCGAACCGCGAACGTCGAACCGCGAACTTGCTGTCGCCCGGTCGTAGGCGAGGCGGAAGAGGTCGAGCGCGCCGGGGACGGCGGCCGCATCGCGGATCGGGTAACTGACCCAGCCGCTTTGGGGCAGGATATGGTGCGGCATCGCCTTCCCATCGCGCACCAATTCCTC
>JAICJW010000071.1 GCA_025928215.1 Chloroflexia bacterium
CGCGGGGAGCCGTAACGACTCGGGACCCCCTCCCCGCTTGACGGAGAGGGGGCTAGGGGGTGAGCTCCCCTGCGTCTGCACATCGTAAATCTGGCGGTATTGGCCGCCGAGCGCGAGCAGGCCCGCGTGCGTGCCGCGCTCGACGATCTCGCCATCGTGGAGGACGCAGATTTGATCGGCGGTGCGGACGCTCGAAAGTCGCTGGGCGATGATGAAGGTCGTCCGGCCTTCCATCAGAACGTTGAGCGCCTGCTGAATCTCGTACTCCGTCTCCATATCCACACTGCTCGTCGCGTCGTCGAGGACGAGGATGCGCGGGTTGAGGAGGAGCGCGCGGGCGATGGCGACGCGCTGCTTCTGGCCACCGGAGAGGTTGACGCCCCGCTCGCCGAGGAGTGTGTCGTATCCCTCCGGGAGGCGGGCGATGAAATTGTGCGCCTGGGCCGCCTGCGCCGCCGCGATCACGTCCGCGCGGGTCGCGTCCGGGCGGCCATAGGCGATATTTTCGTGGATCGAGTCGGAAAAGAGAAACGTCTCCTGCAACACGAAACCGACGTTCGCGCGCAGCGTCGGCAGGTCCCACTGGCGGACATCCACGCCGTCCACACGCACGCTGCCGGCGCGAACGTCGTAGAAGCGAGCAAGCAATTGGATAATGCTGCTCTTGCCGCTGCCCGTCGCCCCGACGAGCGCGACGACCGAGCCGGGCGGCGCGCTGATCGAGATGCCGCGCAAAATATCCTGGCTCTCCCGCGTGTAGGCGAACCGGACATCCTCGAAGACGACATCGCCGCGCACCTCGGTGGGGCGATAGGCCTCCGGGGGGGTGACGATGCGCGGGCGGCGTTCCAGCACCTCATAGACGCGCTCCGTGCTGGCGAGGGCGAGAGCGATATTGTTGACAATCGAACCGATTTGCCGGATCGGGTCGGTCAGTTGGGTCAGATAGAGGTAAAAGGCGAGCAAGGTGCCGATCTGTATCTGCCCGTGGATCACTTCTAACCCGCCAACACCGATCACGAGCGCCGTGCCGACGCCGGTAATCATCGGCATATTCGCGTTCGCCAGCACGGAGAGTTTCGCGGCGTCCATCTGCCGGTTGTAGTACGTCATCCCCGCCGTCGCGAACTTCGCGGACTCGAAATGCTCGCGCCCGAACGCGCGCACGAGTCGCATACCGGCGAGATTTTCCTGCAAGACATTCATTGCTTGCCCGTACTGCTGCTGTGCCCGCAGAAAGCGGGGTCGCACGCGGGCACCGAAGACGAGCGTCACGCATAAGAGGACCGGCACGATCGCCAGCGCGAGCAGCGCCAGTTGCCAGTTCAAGGTGAACATGATGAACACACTGCCCAGCACGAGGACGGACGTTTGCAGGAAGACGCGGAGGGCAGGCGAATAAAAGCGGCGGATGTTCCGGATATCTTCCGTGAGGCGGGAGAGCAGCTGGCCGGTCTGGGAGGCGTCGTAGAAGGTAAATGAGAGCGCTTCGAGATGGCGAAAGAGGCGGTTGCGCAGATCGTACGAGACTTTTTCGCCGATCCACTGCGTCGTCATCGAGCGGAAATAACTCGTGATCGCCGAAAGGAGGGCAACGACCATGATCGCGATGGCAATGACGATCAGTTGACGATGCTGCCCGGCGGCGATGCCACTATTGATGAGCGAGCGGATGAGGAGCGGTTGGAGAAGCGAGAAGCCAATGCTGAGGAAGATGCTCAGGATGCCGCCAATCGCCAGGATCGGCGTGTCCCACGCGTGACGCAGCAAGCGTCGTACCAAGTAGCGCAGGCTATGCTGATCGAGCATTACGCCCTCCCATGACCCGACCGCATGCACACGCCCGCCTGCCGAAGGCGTGAGCGGCGCACATTTCACGCAGCGATCATACACGATAATGGAAACATGAAAACCGGGGCGGATTGACGGCGGCGCGGCAGTGCGGATAGTCTTGGCGCGCCGACGCGAGCGGGCGCGGAGAGAGTGGAGTGACGAGAGGAAGGCGAGATGCTCGATTTCTTCGCGGTCGGCGGGCTGCTGACGCCGGAGCAACGCGCGATTCAGCAGACGACCCGCACCTTCGTGGACCGCGAGGTGCTGCCCGGTATCCGTGAGTGGTGGGACAATCACACCTTCCCACTGCATCTCGTGAAGAAGTTCGCCGAACTCGGCGTTTTCGGGGCGAATCTGCCGGAAGAGTACGGCTGCGCCGGGTTGGATAATGTCGCGTATGGCCTGATCCAGTACGAGTTGGAGCGGGGCGACAGCGGGCTGCGCTCCTTCTCCTCGGTGCAAAGCGCCCTCGTGATGTACCCGATCTACAGTTACGGCTCCGAGGAGCAGAAGCGCCGGTATTTGCCCGAACTCGCCGCCGGGCGGCTGATCGGCTGCTTCGGCCTGACCGAGAGCGACGGCGGCAGCGACCCCGGTGCGATGCGCACCCGCGCCCGCCGCGATGGTGACGGCTGGGTACTCAACGGCGCCAAAATGTGGATCACCAACAGCCCCATCGCCGACATCGCCATTATCTGGGCGAAGGATGACGAGGGGGTCGTGCGCGGCTTCATCGTGCCGACGGACACGCCGGGCTTCAGCGCGCCGGAGATCACTTCAAAGATGAGCATGCGCGCCAGCATCACCGGCGAGATCGTCTTGCAGGATTGCCGCGTGCCCGGCGATGCCCTGCTGCCGGGGTCGGGCGGCCTGAAATCACCCCTCGGCTGCCTGACGCAGGCGCGCTACGGCATCGCCTGGGGGGCGCTCGGCGCGCTGGAGTCGGTCTATACCACCGCAAAGGAGTACGCCGAGACGCGCACGACGTTCGGCAAGCCAATCGGCGCACGCCAACTCGTGCAGGATAAACTGGTGCGCATGGTGACCGATCATAGCCTCGGCCTGCTGATGGTCCATCAGCTCGGTACGCTCAAGGACACGGGCGAGATGAACTTCGCGCAGGTCTCGATGGCCAAGCGCAACAATGTTCGCGTCGCCCTCACCGGCGCGCGCCTCGCCCGCGAAATCCTCGGCGGTAACGGCATCACGACCGAATACCCGGTCATCCGCCACATGCTCAATCTGGAGACAGTGGACACCTACGAGGGCACGCACGACATCCATACGCTGATCGTCGGTCGGCAAATCACCGGCCTCGGGGCGCTGGAGTAAAGGAGAAAGCCCGCGTCGGCGGCGTATCGCGCCCTCGCCGTCCTCGCCCGGCGCACCGATGCGCGGCAGCGATTACCGGATGAACAGAAGGATGGATCCCGCGAGCAGGACTCCCATCGTCACGTTGAAAATTCGCGCGGCCTGCTCGGTGCGGAGCAACCGCTGCACGCCGGCCCCGGCCGCCAGCCAGACGAAACAGCTCGGGAGCGCGGCGGCGATGAAGAGCAGGGCGAGGGTGATTGATTGCCCGAGCACATTGCCCGCGTCCGCCCGGAAATAGGTGCCGATCGCCCCGGCGCAGACTAGCCACGACTTGGGGTTGACCCATTGGAAGGCGGCTGCCCCCCAGAACCCCACGCGGGCGCGGCCTGCGGTCGCCTCGCTGTGACCTGCCGTGGCAATCTTCCACGCCAACCAGAGCAGGAAACCGATGCCGCACCACTTGAGCCCCTGTATAATCACGGGGTTGTTGAGAACGAGACTCCCGAGTCCGAAGGCGACGAGAAACAACATGAGCCCCAACCCGACGACCTGCCCGACCAGGGCAGGAAGCCCCCGAAGGAGACCGACCGCGGCACCCGTGGACGCCAGGATCATGTTGCTCGGCCCGGGCGTAATGGCCGCCACCACTGCGAAGAGCAAAAAGGCGATCGCTTGTCCAACGGTCATGGCTGCGGCTCCTTCTCGTCCGGAGAACACCGGGATCGGTCGCGATGCGGAGCGAGCGTAGCAAATCCGGCGGGGTTGGTCTTGAACGATCGTGCGGCGAGTCGCCCGCCGATTGGTTACGGAGTACCGATCCGGAGAACGGGGTTGAATTACTGGAAGCATGGTTCCACGGCCCCGCGTATCACAAGCATCGGCACGATACCTACGCCATCTGTCTGACGACACGCGGCGTCCAGGCCTTCGACTATCGCGGCACCGGCGAGATCAGCAGGCCCGGTCAGGTCGTGGTACTGCACCCCGATGAGATCCACGATGGTCATGCGGGGACGCAGGCGGGTTTCGGGTATCGCCAGCTGTACGTCGAGCCGGCGCTGATCTCCGAAGCCGTGCGGGTGCTGCGCGGTCATACGTGCGCGTTGCCGTTTGTGCGTACGCCCGTAGTGACAAACCTGAAACTGTCCGGAGCCGTCACCGCCGCCTTCGCAGGCGAGCGCGAACCGCTCGCCATTGACGGTCTGATCGTGCAGTTGGCAGAGGGGCTGCTCGATGCCGACCCGTCATGTACGCAGGTTCCCAGCCCGCGTCACCTCGATGTTGCGATGCTCCAACGGGCGCGCGCGTTCCTCGACGCGGAGCAGACCCGCGTCGTCCGCTCCGCAGAGTTGGAAGCCGTGACCGGCCTCACACGCTACGACCTGGCACGCCAGTTTCGCTTGATGTATGGGACGAGCCCCTATCGCTACTTGCTCATGAGGCGACTGAAGCAGGCGCGCGAGCAGATCGCGCGGGGGCAATCATTGAGCGCGGTGGCAGCGGACGTTGGATTTGCGGACCAGGCGCATTGCGCACGGATGTTCAAAGCCACGTTCGGACTCACGCCCGCGCGCTACCGTGTATTGAGTCGTTCAACACGCGACGTCGCATGATGCTTGACCAGAACTGATGCTGCTCGCGGTATATACCGTGCCAGACGAGGGAAGGCACCGCCATTCGTCAGCGCCGGAGCAAGTCAACCTCCGTCGGCGGAGTGACGCGGATATGGCGGGCGAACTCCGGTTCGCCCGCCGCGAGGGCTGTGTAGATCGCGTACGCGGCATGGCGATACGAGAAGTGACCGCCGACCTTCGTCCGCTGCTCGATGATGTAGGCTGCCTCGGCATAATCCATCTTGAAGAGCGCGCGGCAGCGATTGGCCATCGGCAGAAGATATGCCGCCTCGTCGGGGTGTGCAGGCGAGAGCGCGTCAATCGCGCCGTGCGCGCCGTCGAGCGCGTTTTGATAGCGTGTGACGAGGCCAGCGTCCGCCGCGCGCGTCGTGGCAGCATCGCCCAAGCCCCACGCGAACCACTGCGCGGCATCGTCCGTGCCGTGGACGGCGGAGAAGGTGGGGATGATCTGCACGCAGCGTCGGTGCCGGTGCAGGTCGCGGAAGGCGCCAATATCAATCGTGCAGTCGAATTGGAGCGGCGCGCCGACCTGATGGGCGCGGAGTAAATCGTCGTGCGGGCCGCGATGCCGCATTGCGCGGTCAGCGATCTCCCGCTTGAATCCGGCCGACAGCTCGCGCACGATCTCCAGAATCTGGCAGTACGAATGCTGACCGGGATCGTGCTGGTAGAGGAGCGTGGCGACGAGTTCATCTGTCGGAGTGGCGGCGGGCGCGAGGGCGACCGTTGGACTGACGGGATCGCGCGGGATGTCCGCCAGCAGTTCGGTCGCCGCCTGCCGCATCTCCCGCGCGGTCGCGATCTGATACTCCAGCGGTGCGGTGTATTTGACGAGGGTCGGCGCGGCGGCGGTACGTTCGAGCGCCGCCGAGAGCGCGGCGAGGGCATCCCGCGCCTCAGCAGGTAGATGGACACCGTCGAGCGCCTGCTGCAATTGCTCGGCGGCGCTGACCGCCGGATCGAAGGCGGCGGATTGGCAGGCGGCGCGCAAATCTTCCGCCACCGCGCGAATTTCCGCCAGCGGCGAGGAGAGCAGTTCGGCGATTTGCCGTTCGAGCGTCCGCGCGCTCGTGATCTGCCCGACGCTCGTAATCGTGGCGAGCGGCAGCAAGGCGCGCGTCACATCGAAAGCTCGCGCGCGGAGCGTGCGTGTGTAATCGCCGTCGTCCATCGCCTCTGGCTTACCGACCGTCTCGACGAGTAGCGCCGTCAGCTCCTTCGAGAGGGCGGCATACGTGGTGAAGAGTGCGTCCGCTGCCGCCGTATAGGCGGCAGCGTCGGGCGAGGCGGCGACGGCATCCGGTGTGTAGTAGCCGGTGCGCGCGAAGTCCTGGTAGCGCGTCGAGCGCTCCTGCCCGTCCCATACCTGCTGATCCACGACGGCAATTGCCGCGAGGATCGAGACATTTTCGACCGCCATCGCAACGTGCGCGAGGTCCGCGATTGAGCGGTGGCCGTATTGGAAATAGAACGATTCGAGAAACGCTTCGGCGCGTTGGGCGGAGAGTTCGGCGACGGTGCGGCGCATGGATTGGCGCGACCGCGAGTACTTCGCCATCGCGTATGCCTGTACTTCTGGTTGGATGCCCGTTAGGGCGTAAACGGTTCGCATCGGTCGCTCCAGCATCCGTCCGCTCCTCTCAGCCTGCCCTACTCGCTGATACGAAGTGTACGTACATAACGGCGAAGATGCAAGGGGCGCACCCGCTACGCTGGCGATGTATCGAGGTAGCCGCGCTGTCGCAGGAGGTCTTCACAGAGGAGCAGGGAGAGCGCGCTCTGCCCTTCCGGCATCTGCCCGGTACGCGCCAGATGGAGCGCCGCACGCGCGGGCATTGGACAGAGTGCAATCTGTTCCGTCATTTCGGGCTGGGACGCGGCGGATTGTTCGACATCGAGGGCGAGGAAGACGTGGAAGCGCTGCCGTCGAGACGCGACCGCGACGAAGAAGAAGCCGACGGGGAGCATCGTCGTGCAAGTCGCGCCGGTTTCCTGTGCCAGTTCGATGTGCGCGACCGCGTCGAGCGTCAGGCCGGCATGGTCCCGCGTGCCGCCCGCCGGGATTTCGAGGCACCATTCGTCAATCGGGTAGCGGTACTGGCGAATGAGAAGAATCGTTCCGTCCACGGTGACGGGCACGACGCCGACGGCATCGGCGCGTTCGTCGTAAGTGTACGTGATCTCGCCCTTCTCCGCGATCCGCACGCGATCCTGCCGCACGCGCATGAAGGGCGTCGTCATCGGATAGTGCGTGTCGAGCACCTGCCAGCCGATGCGTGCGCCTTCGGGCTTGTCATCCATCCGTAGGGTCTCCATTTTTCTTCCTCATCCCATCCACATCGGAGTGTATCACCGCCATATCGGGGCCGTTCCCCTTCCGCGACTCTGATGCGACAATCACCGTGCAAGCGCGTAGCTACTATTACATACGTAGGAGAGATGCATGAGAGTCGGTGTCATCCTTCCCAACCCCGGTGTCTTGATGGATTTACCGGCCTTGCTCGCGGAGATGGCCCGCGCCGAGGAGCGCGGCATGCAGAGCATCTGGGTCGCCAATGTGTCGCGCGGCTACGATGCCCTGACGCTGCTCTCACTCGCCGGGCAGCACACACGGGCAATCGAACTGGGCACCTTTGTTGTGCCAACGTACACGCGCCATCCGGTCGCGATGGCGCAGCAGGCGCTGACGACGAATGTCGCGACGGGCGGGCGGCTCGTCCTCGGTATCGGCCTCAGCCATCGCGTCGTGATGGAGGCGGGGCTGGGCTTCGACTGGTCGCACCCGATCCGGCACATGCGCGAGTATCTGGCGTGTCTGACCGGTTTTCTCACCGGTGCGCCGGTGACATTCGCGGGCGAGGAGTTTCACATCACGAACTTCGGCATCACTGTGGCGGGCGCTACGCCGCCGCCGGTGCTCGTCGCCGCGCTGGGGCCGCAAATGCTCCGCCTCGCGGGGCGGCACGCGGACGGTACGGCGCTCTGGATGGGCGGCGCGCACTATCTCGCCACCAACGCCGTCCCGGCGATCACCGCCGCCGCAGGGGAAGCAGGCCGCGCCGCGCCGCGCATCGTCGCCGGCCTCCCCGTCTGCGTCACCGACCATGCCGACGCGGTGCGGGCGGAAATCGCCACCGTTTTCGCGCGCTACGGGGAGTTGCCGTCGTATCGCGCGGTGCTCGATAAAGGGGGCGCGGCGGGGCCGGCCGATGTCGCACTGATCGGCGACGAAGCAGCGGTGCTCAACGGTCTGCGCGCGTTAGCCAACACGGGCGCGACCGACCTCGTCGCCGCCGTCTACACGCCCGCCGACGAGAACGCCGCCCGCACCTATGACCTGCTGGAGCGATACATCAACGGGGGGTAATCCCTAACCCCCAACCCCCTTCCCTCGGAGGGAAGGGGGAGTGAGTCTCCGCGCGGATTCGGGCGCTATGGCAAAGGCCACGGCATGACGAAGAGTCACCCCTTCCCGCGTCGGGAAGGGGCCGGGGGTTAGGCAGGCTCTCAATCCGCCGCGACGGCGATCTCTTTCGGTGTGCGGTGGTTGCGGCCATGCACGGTTTCCGGCGCGAAGAGAGCGAAGAACGTCACGGCGACGGCAAACAACCCGGCGGTGATGAAAAGGGCCGTACCCGCGCCCGCCCGGTCGCTGATCCAGCCGAGCAGGAAGGGGCCGACGACGTACCCAGCGTCCGCGAGCGTGAGATAGATACCCATCGTCACGCCGTTCGCGCCGGGCGGCGCCATGTCCGCGGCGTAGGCGGCGGGCGCGGAGCCGCCGACGCCACCGCCCAGCCCCCAGAGGAACATCCCGGCGAGATAGATGGGATAGTGGAAGGCGACCGCGAGGCAGGCGAACGCCGCGCCGCAGACGATCGTCCCCGGAATGATCGCTCCCCGGCGACCCCAGCGATGCATCATGATCGTCGAGAGCGGAATGGTCGCGAAATTCATCAAGGAAGCGATACTGAGCGCGGCGCCCGTCGCGGAGGCGCTGATCGCAAGGCGATCGTGCCCGATGATCGGCACAAGGTTGAAGAGGGCGCCGGTGCGGGCGAAATACTGCACGAAGGTGACGAGGCCGATGAGCAGGAATCCGCGCTGTCGCAGCAACATGCGCAGCGCCTGCCCCATTGCCATCGCCGGTTGCTTCGCGTCGGCGGCGCGGGCGATGGCGAGATGGCGCGTTTCCGGGACTCGCAGGAAGCAAACGACCGCCGCCAGCAGGCTGAGGAAGCCGAAGGCATAGAAGGGTGCGGGCGTCCCGAAGGCGTCCGCCACCACGCCGCCGAGCGATGGCCCGATGCCGACCGCGCAGAGGAAGATCGCCTGATAGATGTTCATCATCCGGGCGCGGGTTTGCGGCATCGTGATGTCCGCCAACACCACTTGCGCGCCGGTAAGGACGGTCGCCGCGCCGATGCCGCCAATAAACCGGAAGAGGATAAGCAGCGGAAACGTCCCCGCGACGGCGCACAAGAGGCTACCAACCGCCGTAACGACCTCACCGATAATGATGATTTTCCGGCGGCCAACGCGCTCCGCGAGGCCGCCCATCGGCAGGTCGAATAAGAGCCGGCCGAGGCCGTAGACACTAATTACCAGCCCCGCCGCCGCCTGCGAGACGCCGAAGGAGCGCGCGAAGGTCGGCACAATCGGCACGATGCTGCCGAAGCCGAGTTGATTGATGCCGACGACGAGGCAGAGCCAGCCGAGCGTCCGGTAGGTCGCATCCGGGGAGCGTATCGCCGTGAACCGTACCCGCACCGGTCGCCTCGTTTCATCTTCGCCCTATGCAACAATGGCAGTATGCACGATTCCTGAAGGGCTGTCGCATCGTGTGATACACAAAATCTTGACGGGGCAATAGTCAAGGGAGAGCGATGAAGCCGGAAATTACGCATGCAAAGGCGGAGAATATGCTGGCGATTGCAACGGTACTCTGGAAACGTCTCGATACCGAAGGTCACGACGCGTGTCGTCTCGTGCGTCGGGACGATGGTTGGCAGGTGTGCGGGGAGGCGATCTTTTTACACGAAGGCAAACCGTGCAGTATGCGCTACGACGTGCGGTGCGATGCTGCCTGGCGGACGCGATTGGCGACGGTAAATGGCTGGGTCGGAGCGAGAGCTTTAACATGTGAGATCGTGCGATCGGAAGAGGCAACATGGCTCCTGAACGGAGTCGAGCAACCACAGGCGTCCGGGTGTGTGGACGTTGATTTGGGCTTTACACCGGCAACGAACCTGTTGGCGCTGCGACGCTTCAATTTATCTATCGGTGAAGAAACGCCCGCGCCTGCCGCGTACCTGAGTTTTCCTGAATTGAGGCTCGATCTCTCGAACAGATATATCGGAGAACCGCCGAGACCACCTATGCGTATCGCGCACCCATTTTCAGCTACATCGCGCTGCTGGAAGTTTCGGAGAGCGGATTCATCACCCGTTATCCGGGCTTATGGGAAGGGCGGCTCTTCCCAGACGGATGAATGCCAGGGACAGCGGTAGGGTTACGGCAAAGAAACAAATTCCGCCGTTTGCCGCTGGGCCGAAAGTGCGGGACAATATGAGCAGCAACAACGCGATCCGCGAGAGGAGCCGCACATGGCAGCCATGCCTTCGACCATGACCACACCGATGATAGATCGCCCGACGCTGATCCGTCGCCTGATTACTCTGCTTGGGCCGGATTCCGTGCTGACCGAGCGGGGCGATTTGCTCGTCTACGACTCCGACGGCACGCACGAGCACGCGCTGCCGGATGTCGTCGTGCTGCCGACGAGCGTGCAGCAGGTTTCCGAGATCGTGAAACTGGCCGCCGCCGCCGGGATGCCGATTGTGCCGCGTGGCGCGGGCACCGGCCTCGCGGGCGGCAGCACGCCGATTCGGGGCGGCATCGTCGTTTCGCTGACGCGGATGAATCAGATTCGCGCCGTGGATTACGCGAACCGCCGCGCCGTCGTGGACCCCGGCGTCGTCAACCTGCATCTCTCGCAGGCGACCTTGCCGCATGGCTACTACTACGCGCCCGATCCCGCCAGCCAGCGCGCCTCGTCCATCGGCGGCAATGTGGCAACGAACGCGGGCGGCCCGCACTGCCTCGCCTACGGCGTGACGGTCAACCACATCCTCGGCCTCGAAGTCGTCCTGCCGGATGGGCGGATCATCGAGACAGGCGGCGTACTCGATACACCGGGGTATGATCTGACGGGGATGCTTGTCGGCTCCGAGGGAACGATGGGCATCGTCACAGGTGTGACGGTGAAGTTGCTCCGCTCGCCGGAGACCTTGCGCGTCCTGCTCGCGATCTACGACGAACTCGAATCAGCCTCGCAGACGGTCACGAACATCATTGGCGCGGGCATCATCCCCGGCGCGCTCGAACTGATGGACGGCCCGGCGTGCAAGGCGGTCGAGATGACCTACCACGCGGGCTACCCGGACGACGGCAAATCCATCATCCTCCTGATCGAACTGGACGGCCTCGCGGAGGGGCTGGACGAACTGGCGGAGCGCGTGACGGCAATCTGCAACGACTGCGGCGCGCGGGAAGTGCGCGTCGCGGCGACGCAGGAGGAGCGGGACGCACTCTGGGCCGGGCGGAAGGGCGCGCTTGGGGCAATGGGCCGCCTCGCGCCGAACTACTACCAGCAGGACAGCGTCGTGCCGCGCACGAAACTGCCGGAAATCCTCAATCTCGTCGCCGAAGTGGCGAAAGACGCGAAACTCCAGGCGACGAACATCTTCCACGCGGGCGACGGCAACTTGCATCCGCTCCTCCTCTTCGACCGAGGCAGGAAGGGCGACATCGAGCGGACGCTGGACGCGGCGATGGAGATTACGCGCGCCTGCATTGACATGGGCGGCGCGATCACCGGCGAACACGGTGTCGGCTTCGAGAAGAAGGGCGTGATGCTGTATTCCTTCACGACCGACGATCTCGCGGCGATGGCGAAACTGAAGCGCAGTTTCAATCCGCACGATCTCTTCAACCCGGACAAGATCCTCCCCGCGAGTCTCGGCTGCGGCGAGGCGCGCGAACTGGCGTCGAGCGTGATGCCCGCGCGGTACGCGGAGGTTGCCTCGATGCAGCCTGCCGCGCCGATCGGGACGATGGACGCGCGCTCCCCGACGCACAGGCACGAGCACGACACGGCGCCCGCCGAACTGGCCGACATGGAAGTGCCCCGGCATGACGACTGAGGCGTATGCGGCTGCCGGGCCGGGAATGCTGCGGCAAGCGATCATCTACCCCGGCGAAGACGGCTACGGGGTGGCTGAGTGCCCGGGTCTACCCGGTTGCATCAGTCAAGGGGAGAGCAGGGAAGCGGCGATCATCAATATCCGGGAAGCGATCCATGTCTATGGAGATGCCCTTGAAGCCGACGGGTTGCCCGTGCCGCCGGAACGATTCGAAACGCTCCGGGTTGCTGTCTGAGCATGCTCCCGCACGTTTCGGGTCAGGAATGTATCAAAGCGCTCGGGCGGGTCGGGTTCGTTGTCGTCCGGCAACAGGGAAGCCATATCGTCGTGCGGCGTGATGATCCCTTCGCCCAAGTCGTGGTACCGGGTCATAAAGAATAGGACCGTGGGGCGCTCCGGGCGATCATTCGACAGGCAGGGATGACGGTCGAGGAATTCGTGAGGTTGGTGTGAAAGTGCGATCTGATGGCGTCTGAAATCGCGGTGAATCTTGACCAACTCGCTGCGTCTGTCGCGGGCATCGTCGGCGCGGCGCATCTCCGCACCGGCGAGCATGCGGAGGCGCACGCCATCGGGGCGATGACGCCGCATGTCGTCGCCGTGCCTGGTACGGCGGAAGAGATCGCCGCGCTCCTGCGCGTCGCGGACGAGGCGGGGGCGGCGGTTGTGCCGTGGGGCGGCGGGACGCAGCAGACGCTCGGCGCGCCACCGCGCCGATACGATCTCGCGGTCAGCCTGCGGCGGCTCAATGCGGTGATCGAGTACCATCCGGAAGATATGACTATAGCCGTTGAGGCCGGGATCACGCTTGGCGATCTCGATAGCGTGCTTGCGGCGCGCGGCCAGATGCTGCCGCTCGATCCGCCCCTCCGGGACCGGATCACGCTCGGCGGGATGCTCGCGACGAATGCCTCCGGCCCGCATCGTAATGGCTACGGGACCTTGCGCGATTTCTGCATCGGCCTCCACGCCGCGTATGTGGACGGTACGCTCGCTAAGGCGGGCGGCATGGTCGTCAAAAATGTCACAGGCTTCGACCTGATGAAAATGCATCTCGGCGCGCTCGGTACGCTCGGGGTCGTGCCGCGTATCAATCTTAAAGTGCTGCCGAAGCCGGCGGCTGAACGCTCGCTCGTTCTTCAATTCGAGGGGCCGGAACCGGCGTTCGCGGCGGCGGCGGCGCTCGCCGCGTCGCAACTGCGACCGATGGCAATCGAGTTCAGTTCTCCGACGACCACGGCGGCTATCCTCTCACCGCTCGTCGGCTATCTGATCTGCGTGCGCTGCGAGGGTGGCGAGGCTACGGTTGCGCGGCAAGAGAGGGATATCCGCGATCTCGGCGCAACGCTGGGCGCGATGGAGATTGCGACCGTCGTCGGCGACGAGCACGAACGTCTCTGGACGAGCCTCGCTGACTGGAACGCAATCGCGACACTGACCGCGCATACCGCCGTGCTCAAACTGACAACGCTCCCCACGGAGCTACTCGCTGCGGTGGCGGAGACGGTTGAGGAAGGGCGGAAGTACGGGCTTACCGTCGCCGTCCGCGCTTCGGTGGGGATCGGCGTCGCATATCTGCGCGTGACAGGCGACGCCTCCGGCGAGGGGCTGCGCCGCACGCTTGATGCCGTACAGCCGCGCTGGCCGACGCTGACGGTGTATGGCTACGATCCAGCGCACGCCGAGGGGTTGCCGATTTGGGGCATCGAACCGCCGACGATCGCCGTGATGCGCGATCTGAAAGCAGCCTACGACCCGCGCGGCACGCTCAACCCCGGCCGCTTCATCGGCGGCATCTGAAACGACATATCCCGAAAGATGCACAATCGGCGCGAGAAGGGAA
>JAICJW010000321.1 GCA_025928215.1 Chloroflexia bacterium
CGAGCGCGCCGATCAGCCAGAGTTGGCTGATCGCGGTCGCCGTGGTGTAACGCCGATACTCCGCGCCGTCGTAGGTCGTACCGACGACATTGTGCGGCCGGGTGACGAGCGCGGATTGAAAGGCGCTCGCCAGGAAGATACCCGCGTAGACGAGCGCAAAGGCGCCGTAATTGGCGGGGCCAAGATCGCGCGCGAGCACGACGGTGACGATCAAATTCGTGGCGGAAATGAACGCTTGATCGCTCAGCCCCCAGATGCCCCGGTGGAGCAGGCTGCCCAGGCGAAAATTCCCGGCCTGCCACCTGCGAATTCGCTGATAGGTCTCGATCATGCGAGAGAACCATCCCCATCGGCGTCATAGAGGACGAGGCCGAGGATGTTGACGCGCATCGCCCGGATGCTCGCCAGCGTCGTCCGGAGCGCATCCATGCGCGTGCGGTTGGCCCGTGTGACGACGACGACATGATCCGCGTTTGCCGCGAAGAGCAACGTGTCCGAGTCCGTGAGCAACGGCGGCGCGCCGATAATCACCACATCCGCGCGCTTGCGGAGGTCGGCAAGGATGCCCTCAAGCCGTTCACCGATCAGGCGCTCCGTGGGAACGACGGAGACCGGCCCGGCGAGGAGAAGGTGCAGATCATCATGCGGGCCATTGGCCAGCACCTCCTGCGGGGTCAATGCCGGGACGGCAATAAGCTCGGCAAGGCCGGGGTGCTTCGCATCTTTCTTGAAGGGCTTCCAGAACGACGGGTGCCGCAGATTCCCATCCACAAGCGCCACACGCCGCCCTGCCTGGGCGAATGCGACCGCGAGGTTCGCGGCGATCACCGACGTACCTTCCTCGGAACCAGGGCTGGTAACGGTGATGACCGTCGCCTCGTTCGCCCGCGCTTCCAGCCATATTTGCGTCTGGATGGAATAGATTGCCTGGCTCATGGACGATCGCGGTTCCTGGACGACTTCGATCGTGTTTCTGTTGTGGGTTCGGGGGACTGTTGCGAGCAGCGGGAGATCGGTGGCGTTCCGCACGTCTTTCCGCGAGCGCACGCGTGGATTGACTTGCTCGCCCAAGACAATGCCGACAACCGTCGCGCCGAACCCTGCCAGCAAAGCGCCCGCGGTTGCAATCAGCCGCAGGGAGCGAACCGGGCCTTGGGGCGGGAGCGCGCGGACAACCAGGCTCACGGCGTTCTGTGTGGTCAACTGCGCGACATCCATACGCTGCTGCAAATCGAGCAGACTGCTGTAGGTGCTCTGATACTGCGCCCGGAGCGAATCGAGGTTGGCGATCTGCGCATCTTGTTCAGGTGTCGGCGTATTCGGCCCCGCCCGGAGCGCCGCGAGTTGCGCGGAGACGTTATCCCGGTCATTGCGCGCTTTATTGACGCTATCGCTGATTGCCTGGCTGCTCTTGCTCACCCCCGCTTTCTGAAGGTCCGCGAGAAAGGTGATGAAGTGCGCGCCGACGGCGTTGGAAATATCGGCGGCGGCTTGTGGGGAGGGATACTTCGTCGAGATCCGAATGACCGCCGATGACGGCTCCGGCGCGACGGTCACGAGCGATGCGAGTTCTGTCGGCGTTTCATGCAAATGCAGGTCGGTAACGACGCCCTGAAGAACGGGGGGCGCGGTCACCAGCGCGCTATACGTCTGTGTCAGCAGCGTCGCGGTTGGCGCATCGGTGGACGGAGCGCCGTTCTGCCCCCCCGTGGGGCTGACGAGCAGTGTCGCGGTCGCATCATACGTCGCTTTAGGCAATGAGGTAATCGAATACGCGCAGAATGCGAGCAGAAGGGGGACGAGCACAAGAAGCCACAAGCGTCGCTTCAGCAGCGCGATGTAACCGGTAAAATCGCTCGAACTGGCATCATCCGGCTCATTTTCCACAACGGCAAGATTTTGTAGGGAAGGGCGATTCATCGTCACCATTGCTCTCGGACCTCTCTTGATAGCGTCATGCCGTATTCGCCCTAAAATGCACCGGATCGCAACGTGATCGCACGGAATGTCCCGAGCAGAATTCGCATATCCATTACAAAAGAAATATGCTGAACGTAATAGATATCAAGGTCCGTGTGGTCATGCATCATCAGGCTGCTCCGCCCGTGCGTTTGCCACCAGCCGGTGATGCCGGGCAGCACCAGATGTCGCTGTTGTTGCCACTGTTCATACATGCTGACGATCTCCGGCAGCTCCGGGCGCGGGCCGACGAGGCTCATCTCACCACGCAGCACATTGAAGAGTTGCGGCAATTCATCAATGCTCATTCGCCGCATGATCTTCCCGGTACGGGTCACGCGGGGATCGGATGCCGTCTTGTGCGCGATGCGCCGTTCCGGGCCGGAATAGCGAAGCGTGGTTTGTCGCCGATCCGGGATCATCGTACGGAATTTATACATCGTGAACGGTTTGCCATACCGCCCAATCCGGCGCTGCCGGTAGATGACCGAGCCGCGTGTATCCAACCAGATGGTCAGCGAGACGAGCAGCAGCACGGGCGCAAGGAGAACGAGCAGAAGAGCGGCGATCAGCACATCAAGCCAGCGTTTGAAGATGAAGCAATACATCAACCGCGCAGGGCGCTGATGCCGGGTCGCTTCGAGCAACGAGAACCATGCAGACTCGTTCAGTGCAGGCGAGGATGTATTGATGGTATCCAGGGGCGCCAATGGGCGCTGCGTGGGATACCCCGCTCCCACGGTACTCAGCGTCGGAAGGCTGTGCGTCTGATATTCAACACTCTCGGTTTCCATGTCCGGCCCTTGTCTTTCTCTCCACCGCAAGTATGCGCGTTCTTCAATGGTCAGCCGATCGGTTCCGCGCGCATTCGCCGTGACGCCCTCACAGTACCCGGGCGTCCTTACGATGATGCGAGAATCGCAACGGCGTTTCATGACAAGCCAGCAACCTTTAACGCCTCACCCACGCCAAGGCGTTCCTGCCACTGCCAGCATGTGAGGCGGTGCAATTCCCCTTGCACCGCAACGGCCCCGATCAAATCCGGGGAAGGCATAAGATGATGAAGACTCCAGCACGTAGCCGACCCACCGGCTTCACGGCTCGCCAGAATCGCCGCCGGTTCGTTCGGTGCGAGCGAAACATCGAACTGATCGAGGCCAACGCTAATCCCCTCGCCGCGCGCTTTTTTGTATGCTTCTTTGCGCGTCCAGCATGCGAAGAAGGCTGCATCCTGATGCGTCGGGTCGAGTGCGCGGAGCGTCGCGACTTCCCGCGCGGAGAAAAAGCGCTCGGCAATCCGCTCGCGGGCCATATCCGTGCGGACACGCTCGATGTCCACGCCGACGTCGCGATGGCGGGCGATCGCGTAAAGGGCGACATCATCGGCGTGCGATACATTGAAGCGGATGCATCGCTGATTTTGCTCATCCGCTATGGAGGGCTTACCAAAGGCGTTATACCGGAACGAGAGCGCGCCCGGTTCCCGACCCAGAGAGCGGCCGATGATTTCCCGAAGAACGCCACGGGCGATAATGGAGCGCGTGCGGTCACGCTCGAAGCGAAACCGCTCCGCGCGCGCGCGTTCATCGGCGGCGAGTATCTGGCGCAACTCGGCGACGCGTGCCGGTGTGGCCGTAAGAGAGGCGCGCCAGACCTGCACTTCATCATCACCAAGTGCAAGAGCGGTCGTCGGTACCCGCCAGATTTGATCCCAACCGTTATCTGCCATCCATCGTGCTCTACTTTGCTGGCGCTTTCGCGCCCCGCTCCAGCCATAGTTTCACCTGCTCGGCCAACGCCTCGACGTGGGTCGTGATGGATGAGAAATGGCTGCCGGGCGTGACGTATACGTCGAGATCATCAATGAGGTCTTTCCATCCGAGGGTGGGATCGCTGAGACCTTCTTCCCGCTCGTCGCTTGCCTGATAGACCGCCGCCCGCCCGCGATACCGTTTCGGCACATAGCGGTTCCCGGCCCACGAGTACCGATATTGCACCTCAAAGGCGGCGCGGGATCGCGCATCCCCGGTGTGATCTTCCGGTAGCAAGGAAGGGATCAGAATGTGGCGATCCCTGGGTAGCAGCGCGCGCGCTACTGCTTCCAGTCGCCGCCGCAGCATGGCATCGAATGTTGCGATCGCCCTGATCCGGGCGGGCGACAGGAAACGCCGGGACTTTTCGATGTAGCGCGCGCGTAGGCGGAGATAGAGACCGATCTGCTTTTCGGGGTCGAGCCGGGTCAGTTTGCCCCACCAGCCGATGACGATGGCGACGCCTCGGACGGAGGGGCGCGCCCGCCCCGGCTCGATCAGGATGAGCGCCTCGATCTGCTCTCCCCGCTCCTGCAGTTGCCGGGCCATTTCGAAGGCAAATAATGCGCCATTGCAAAAGCCGCCGAGCACATACGGACCTTCGGGTTGAATGGCGCGTAGCACGTCGAGATGATTCGCCGCAATCTCCTCAACCGTATGCGGTATGGCGCTCCCGTCTACACCGGCGGGGTGGATGGCATAGAAGGGCCGGTCGGGATCGAGGGCGCGCGCCAGTTTCACGCAATACGTGCCGCCGTCTTCGAGATCGCCGTGCAGGAAAAAGAAGGGGCGCTTCGCGTTGCCTTCCTGTACTAATGCCACGGGAGCGGGGGGCCGCTCGCCCGCTCGCTGCACGAGCGCCTCTTCGAGATGCGCGATCGTTGCCCCCGAAAAGAGCGTCGCGAGGGGAAGGGCCTGCCCGCAGGTCTCCGCAATCTGGTCAACGAGTCGAGCGGCGAGGAGTGAGTGGCCGCCCAATTCAAAGAAGTCGTCCGTGACGCCAACTGGGCGTACATCGAGCATCTCCTCCCAGATCTGGACGAGCTGGAGCTGAAGCAGGCTCTGAGGAGGGACAAATGACGCTTCTCGCTCATTCCGCATCGCATTGGGCACGGGCAGCGCGCGGCGGTCTATCTTCCCATTCGGCGTCAGTGGCATCGCATCTATGAGCACGAAGGCTGAGGGGATCATATAGTCGGGTATCCGCAGGGCCAACGCGCGGCGCAGCTCATTGCTCCCCGGTGCTTTCCCCGGCTTCGGCACGATGTAGGCGACGAGCCGCGACTCGCCAGGCCGTTCATCCCGCGCGAGCGCCAGCGCCTCCTGTACGTCGGGATGGAGCAGTAACGCCGCCTCAATCTCGCCGAGTTCGATGCGAAAGCCACGAATCTTCACCTGCTGATCGAGCCGACCGAGATACTCGATCGTCCCATCCGCCTGGTAGCGCGCCTGATCGCCCGTCTTGTAGAGGCGTGCGCCGGGGGTGGCGGAGAAGGGA
>JAICJW010000121.1 GCA_025928215.1 Chloroflexia bacterium
GCCGCCCGCCGTTGTGGCTGGAGCGGTCGCGGCGGAGGCGGAGGCCGCGCGCGTCGTTGGCGCGGCGGTGGCAGCGGCAGTTGTCGGTGCAGGGGTCACCGTCCCGGCGGCAGCCGACGCGGCCGCTTTCGTCGGCGCCGGGGTGTCCGTCACCTTCGCACCACCGCCGCACGCCGCGAGCAGGAGCGGCAGCGCGAGCAGACCGACGACGCCCAAGCGGGACCATCTTCGACGGCACCAATCATCCCTTCGCATCGGTCCCCTCTTTAACGTCCACCGCGCGCACCGCGCCAGCGCGCGAGCAGGCGTAATCATAGCCACAAAACCTCGCGCTCGCATCTCCGCCGTGCGAATGTGCTGCCCGGTCGGTTCAGCGCGCGAACCATGCCGCATGTCAGCAGCCGGCAACGGCTTTCGGTGTGGTATCATCGGTATCGCGTGCAATGACGGACGCCGCAGTGGCCGCTGCCCATCACATAGGGGCGTGGTTAGGAGGAGAGCGACGAAATGCCAGTGATTCGGTTCAAGCGGGAACATCTCTCCGTGGAGGTGCCCGATGGCGCCAACCTCCGACAGGTGGCGCTCGACAATGGGATCGAGGTCTATCAGGGCATGGATAAGGTGGCGAACTGCCGGGGTCGGGGACTCTGCGGCACCTGCCGCATGGAAGTCTCGCCGGAGCGTGCCGCTTCGCCGCGCACGAAGGCGGAACTGAAGCAGATCAAGTTCGGTTCGGATCGCCTCTCCTGCCAGACGCAGATTCACGGCGATTGCACCGTGACGACGAAGATCCAGCCGCCGCAGCATGAGCGCGTCATCCGGCGCACCCGCGTCGTTACGCACGGATAGCGCGCCCATGTTTTCGCTTCTTCGCCGCGCGCTCCACCAGTCGCGGCGCGTCGCGCGGGAGGCGTTCGACCGCCTTCCCGAACCGACCCAGATGCATACCCGCGCCGCCGCAGCGGAAGGCGTCGCCGCGCTGCGTTCCCTCGCCGACGGCGCAACCGACGCAACCGAGCGCGCGATTGACCGTATCGGGACGATCATCAGCCGGCAGTAACCAGGTGCGCGGCCCGTCATCGGGGCGAAGGAATTGACAGGCGCGGCGACACTCGGTAGGATACGTGACATAAGTGTGAGGCTCAGGGGAGCAGGAAGCCCCAGCGGCGGACACGGACGGTTCCACACAGCACGTCCGGTGGCCGCAGCGATCGCATCCGATTTGGGAAGACGGACGCGGACGGGCGGACGGGGGAGGAAACGAGCACGTGAGGGAAGGCAAACTTCCGACGCGCGTGGGGCGCGCTCATCAACGCTACCTGCACGCGGACGCACCACCTGGCGCATATTCCGCGAGTCGCGGCCTCTCGTTTCTTTCTCCGTATGTGAACCGGCTGATCCCGCCGATCTTCCTCGTCACCGTGACGGCAGTCGTTCTGCTTGGTGGCGGCTTCTGGTCCGCCCCGCCGCTCCTCGACCCCGTCACCGGCCTCCCAACGCAATCGAGTAGTATCCAGAGCACGAGCGCCCTCCCGGACGGCACCACCGTCGCCAGCACCGGCGATGTCAGCGTCACCGTCACGGTGCCGGGCGGCAGCACGACGACCGCGCTTCGCGGGAGCACGAACGATTCGATCTTCACGGGCTACCTCTCGCGCCCTGGCACGATCATCACGACGATCCCGCAGCGCGTCGGCATTGTCCCCGCGCGGCACGGCGACACCCTCGAAACGATCGCCAGCCGGATGGATTCAACCTCTGCCGCCCTGATGTGGGCGAACGGCATCACCGATCCAACGCGCGTCCTCCCCGCCGGGCAGACGATCCGCGTCCCCCCAACCGGCACGATGCTCCATCGCGTCAAGGAGACGGATACGCTGGAGAGCATCGCCCGCGCCTATCAGGTGAAGGTGCCCGATATCACCTCCTATCCCGGCAACAATGTTCTCGAATCATCCGACCTCATCCCCGGCAACTTCCTCATCATCCCCACGACGAACCTGCCCATGCGGGATCATACGGTTTTCTATCAGGTGCAGGAGGGCGATTCACTGGCCCGCATCTCGGCGATCTATGCACTCAGTAATCCGCTGACCCTGCGCTGGGCGAACAACCTCCCCGGCGATCTCATTCACCCCGGTCAGATCATCGCTGTTCCGCCGACGGACGGCATCATCCATGTCGTTGAGGACGTTGATACGCAGCGGAACATTGATGATGCGGTGACGCAGATCGCCAAGAACTTCGCCTGCGCCGCGATCCCCTGCAAAGACCCGCCGAGCGATCTGCGCGTCAATGACATCGCGAGCCGGATCTTCGCCTTCGGTGGCAATCACCTGACGCACGGGGGCAAACTGGTGCCGGGTCAGGAGATCATGATCCCCGGTGGCATCCCGTACGTCGAGCCGCCTCCGGTCATCATCCCGCAGAATGTCGCGCTCGATAATCCCAATACCAGCGCGGGCAGCGCCTCGGATAGCGGCCAGTACACGACGACCACGACCACGACCACGACCCGCTCCGCCCCGAGCGTCGGCGGAAGCAGCGGCATTGTCCGTGTAGCGCAGCGTTACCTCGGCGCGTACCGACAGCCGAACGGCCTCCCCTGGGCTTTCTGGTGTGAGAAGTTCGTCGGCGATGTCGCGGACGGCGCGGGCGTGCCGCACGTACGCTACGCGACCGCGCTGGCGGACGCCTATTCCGGGCCGCTCTATCACGGGCGCGCCCCGGCGGGCAGCCTCGTCTTCTTCGATCAATCCTGGAACTATGCGGGTCATGTCGGCATCGCAATGGGCGATGGCACGATGATCTCCGCGCTCGGTAATGGCGTCGTCCGCACCGCCTACGAAGGATCAGGCGGTTATATGGGCTGGCGATCATTCCCATAGGAATAATGGCGCGGGCTTCAGCCTGCGCCACCGGTTTGAGAAAGGATGCCCCAACGCCGTGGAACGACAGGCGCCACACGCATCGCAACCGCGCAACCGCTACCTTCGCGCCGAAACTGCCGCGCCCGCCGCGTCGGGCGGCATGCTGGCGGGCGGGATGGCGTTCATGCGGTTGCTGCCCGCGCTCGTCGTCTTCGGCATCATCGGGGCGGTGCTGATCGGGCGCGGATTCTGGGGTGCGGATCAGCGGGTCACTGAACCGAGCGGCGCAACGGAGACGGTTGACGTTTCGGCAACCAGCCAGCCATCGGACAGTGTCACGGTTCCGGTCACGGTCCCCGGTGGGCAGACGATCACGAGCGTTCCGACCACCCGCACCGATCTGACGACGACGAACTACCTTCCCCGCCCCGCGACCGCCCTGACGGTTAAGCCGCAGCGGATTGATGTCGTGCGCGCGCTACGGAATCAGACGCTCGATGACATCGCCAATGAGAAAGGGATCAGCGCAACCGCCCTGATGTGGGCGAACAATATCAGCGATGCCGCGACGACCCTGCCGGTCGGCATCGCGATCAAGGTGCCGCCAAAGGGGACGATGCTTCACCGCGTCAAAGAGTCCGACACGCTGGAAGGCATCGCCCGCGCCTACCAGGTGAAGCCCGAGCAAATCGCCGCCTATCCCGGCAACAATGTGCAGACGACGAGCGACCTCATCGCCGGGTCGTATCTCCTCATCCCGACCGAGAACCTCCCCGCGCGGGATCGCACGATCTTTTATCAGGTGCGACAAGGCGACTCGCTCTGGAAGATCACGCAGTTGTACGGCCTATCCAAGCCGACGACCGTCGTCTGGGCGAATAGCCTGCCCGATAATTGGGTGCTCAAACCGGGTCAGGTGATCGCCGTTCCGCCGACGGATGGCGTCATTCATGTCGCCGAAGAGGTGGACACGCAGCGGACGATGGATGACGCCATCACCCAGATCGCCAAGAACTTCGCCTGCACCGCCATCCCCTGCAACGACCCGCCGAGCGATCTGCGCGTCAGCCAACTGCGGGACGCCGTCTTCTCCTTCGGCCCGAACGGCCTGACGCACGGCGGCCGGCTGGTGAAAGGGCAGGAAATCGTCATCCCCGGCGGCATCCCATACGTCGCACCCCCGCCGGTTATCATCCCGCAGAATGTGCAGATTGATAATCCGGAGGCCCAACCGCCCGCACCGGTCAGCGCGCCCGCGCCCGCCGCAGCCGCAGCTCCCGCCCCGGCTCCGGCTCCCGCGCCTGCCCGCGCGCCCGCTCAGGCGGCCCCCGCACCCGCGCCCGCCCGCGCACCGCAACCTGCCGCCGCGCCGCAACCTGCCGCGGGCTTCCCCGGCGCGTATCCGGCGATCTACTACCCGGCGCAATCGTACAGTTGCAGCGGGCGCAACCCCGGAATGAGTTGGCCGGAGACGGGCACGATCACTTCGGTCTTCGGCTCCCACAACGGCATTGACATCGCCACGACGGCCGGTACGCGCCTTGGGGCGGCGCAGGCAGGATGGGTCGTCTTCGCGGGCTGGACTTCCGATGGTCTCGGCAACGCGGTCTATATTGACCACGGCAACGGCTTTGTCACCGTCTACGGGCATATGCAAAGCATCGCCGTCAGCGTCGGGCAGCGCGTCACGAAGGGGCAAACGATCGGCGCGGAAGGCAGCACCGGCAACAGTACCGGCCCCCACGTCCACTTCATGGTGATTGATAACGGCCGATCATGTAACCCGCTGACATACTTACCCTAGGATCAGTGCGCCCCGGAGCAGGGACGCGCAACGGATACCAGGGAGAAACGGTCTCGATCACCGCTACCCCGCTGCGATCTCCGCCTCGTAGAGCGGGGAGATGTAGGGGATGAGATAGGTGGGGAGCGGGATCGCCGGGAATTCCTGCGGCGTCGTCATGATCGCCCGAATCCGCGCCGCATTGCGCCGCCAGAGCGCGCGCCGCATCGCCACCGTGCAGCCGAAGGCAACCACCGCCGCGACGACCGCCCCGGCGGTGAGGTGGAATGCACTGGAGACGACCCAGGAAGCGCCGGACCACCCGATGACACCGATGAGGAAGAAAAGGCCGAAACCATCTCGCACGCGCGCATTCTGCCGGCGCATATCCCTACTCCGTTTGTGTTTGTTTTCGCTGTGCGGCGGCGCATCCGTCACCACCATGATGAATCCATAGAATGCAGATTCCGTGCCATGAGGGGCCGCCCCTGCATCCATGCGGCGCTTAGAGCCACCAGGCGCGACGGAAGAGATAGGCGAGGAGGGCGGTGATGCCCGCCATGAGGCCGAGCGCATAGAAATACCCGTACTGCCATGAGAGTTCCGGGATGTCCTTGAAGTTCATCCCATAGATGCCGGCGATCAACGCGTCCGCCATCAGGATGATGCTGCCGGCGGTCATCGTCTTCATCACCTCATTGAGACGGTTCGAGGTGACAGAGAGCGATGCATCCATCGCACCGGCAAGCAGATCGCGATAGGTGTCAATCGTATCGAGCGTGCGCACGACCTGATCGTAGACATCCTGCATATACGGAAGCGCGTCTACGTCGGTCTTCCCGAGGGCGCGGCGCGAGAGGGTGCTCATCACATCACGAGCGGGCGCAATCACGCGGCGAAGCAGCAAGAGTTCCCGCCGGACGGCAAACAACGTCCCCACCGTCGCGGTATGGTAGCGGGCGTTACGCCGCGGTACGAAGATGCGCTCCTCCACTTCCTCAATCGCGCCCTCGATCGCGTCCAGCACGGGGAAATAGCCATCCACGATGGTATCGAGCACCGCGTAGATGAGCGCGCCGATGCCGTAGTGAATGATCTCCGTGTTCTGTTGCCAGCGCGTAATCGCCTCTGCCAGCACCGGGATAGGTTCGGTGTGGACTGCGACAAGGTAGCGATCACTGTAGAAGAGGTCAAGCTCATGGGTCGCGATTGCGTCGGACGCGGTCTGCTCAATCGCGTAGATGACGACATGAACGAATGAGCCGTAATCGTCCACCTTGGGCCGCTGGTTGCGATGGCGAATATCTTCGATTGCCAGCGCGTGAAAGCCGAATTCGTCGCGCAACAGGGTGAGATCCGCATCGGTGGGCTGCTCGATCTCCACCCAGAGGATATCGCGTCCATCGGGCGCGGCGATGATGTCCGAAATTTGTCGCGGTTCGATACGGACGCAATGCGCCACGTGCTCCGTGCGATCCGCGGCCTCTCCCGGCGCGGTCACGGCATCCCGCTGGGCGGGAATCGTCGCGACGGTACCATCACTCAGCAGGAGTTCCTTGATCACCGGCGCCTCATCCCCTCAATACATGCTGACCGACGCAATCGCTCCATCGTACCACCCGTGCTGATCGCCTCGATCGGCCTGTACCGCGCGGCACATGTTACACTCGCATCACATTTCCCTCGATTTCCCGTTTTACAAATGGTGGAGTATCGTTCGTAAAGGGGGGCGGTATGCGGAAGGGGTTGTCTTCACTCTGTGCTCTCGCTATGGTTTGCATTCTGATCACCGGCTGCGGCGGAAACAGTGTCACGATCCCGACGGTGGCGCCAACGGCGACCGTGAATGCCGCCGCTACCAGCACCCGGACGGCGGAACTGGCGCAACTCGCGACGGCCCAGGCGCCGACCGCGACCCCACTACCAACCGACACACCGATTCCGCCGACCGCGACATCCGCACCGACTGCCTCGCCCGCACGGACGGCCACGCCCATCCCGCAGGCCACCGCGACGCGTGCCGGCGCCTCGGCAACCCCTCGCCCGGCCACGTCGGCGGCCACATCGGTATCACGCGCACCGCTCGGCGCCGCGCCATCGGGGTGGAAGACGTATGCGGGGAGCGCGCGGGTGCCATTCGCCATCTACTATCCGCCGAATTGGAAGGTGGATGAATCGTCCTCGGCGTCGGATGGGCAGGTCAAGTTCCAGTCGCCGACGCCGGGTGTCTCCTTCACGATGCAAGCGAGTACGCAAAAGACGACCGTTTCCATTGATACACTGCGCGACGCGCAGGCGAAAGGCGTCGCGAATACCTGCAAGGCATCGGGCATCGAAGGGACCAGCCAGGAAACCTACTCCGGCGTCATCTTCGATGAGTTGCTGCAAACGTGCGATTTCGGGCAGCCGCCGCTTCTCGTCTTCGGGATCGCCGCTGGATTGAATAATGGCTATCCGTGGACATTCTTCCTCAGCGCCCCGCGCGACAGTATCCAGAATTCCGTTGATACCTATTTCCAGCCGATGTTGGACTCATTGCGTATCTACGCAAATCCCGTCGGCTAAAGACCGCGCACGCGACCGATGCGGAAAATCCACTCCCATCTCCCTGCCCGAAACGGGCAGGGAGATGGGAGTTCGGGTTCCATGATCGGTGCTGCTCTGCTTTCACGACTCACGCACCGAGGCGGTGCGGAACATAGTAGGTGTTCGTGCCGGCGAGGGTTGCGGTCGCACGTGCCACGACCTTCCCGTCCTGCGTCTGAACCTCGAAGGTGAAGACGCCCGGCATGTCTGTCTCATCGGGAGCGAGGTCGGCGGTCGAGGCTGTCCCGTCCGCACCAGCGGTGACGGTGACGAAGGGGCCGGGAATCAGCGGTAAACCAAGCGGGGTATACACCTGTATGATATACGTCGTATTCGGTGTCAGCCCTGTCGCCTTCAGCACCGGCTGCCCGCCATACGAGACGGTATTGGGGGTCAGCGTGACGCTGGCCGCACCCGCTGCCGGGGCCGCCGTGAGGAGAATACCGAGGGCAAGGAGCCCACCAAAGATGATTCGCCGCAGAACCATGCCACACCTCCCGATTGTCGGCGCGACCGCCCATCACGCGAGGGGCGTTCATGCGCCGCTCTGCTGGGGTAAACGAAAGAGAGGGCGATGCGGTTTCCTGTTGCCATCACGGGGCTATCGGGCCGTGGGTACGGTACGGCGGATGCGCTGGCTTCCGATGCTCATGCTGCTTGCATCGTGCGGTCAGGTGGCGACACCACCGCCGATCCTCTCCGCGACGATCACGGCGGCGGATATCGTGCTGTCATCCGTCACGGGGGCAATCCCCGGCGCGAGTGCGTCGGCCACCGTCGTGGCCCCACCGAACACGCGCTGCACCATCGCCTATACGATGCCGGATGGCCGAGAAGGGCAGCTGCCGAGCCTCAGCCCGAAAACCACCGACATGCACGGCAAAGCGACCTGGACGTGGTATATCGCGACGAACACCCCGCGTGGCACCGGCATGGTGGCAGTCACCTGCGGCGGAGTCACGCGATCCGAGCGCATCCTGATCGGCGTTGGAGAGTGAGAGAAGTACGGAGTTCGGAGTTCGAAGGAGATCATCCCCACTTCGAACATCGAACTCCGAACTCAGCCCCGTTGCCGCCGGTCTACAACGCGGACGGCCTTGCCGACCTCGATGCGCTCCATGCCGCCCGGCTCGACGAGCGTGACGCGGCAGGTGAGGCCGAGGCGGCTTTTCAACGCGTCCACGAGCCGCCCATGCAACTCACGCACGGCGGGGTGATCCGCGTCGAGCGACCAGCCGGCGATGCCGTGGAAGGAGGGCGTCACTTCCGCCAGCACCTCCATCGTGTCGAGCGACCCCTCGCGTTCGAGGACGATCTGATAAAAGGGCGCGATGCCGCCCATGCCGAGCATCACCCCCTCGACCTCCGACGGATAGACGTTGACGCCGCGCACGATCAGCATGTCATCGTGCCGGCCACGCAGCCGGGCCATTCGCATGCTCGTCCGCCCGCAGGAGCAGGGTTCGGGAAGGAGCGCGGTGATGTCGCCGGTGCGGTAGCGGATGAGCGGGAACGCCTCTTTGGTCAGGCAGGTAAGGACGAGTTCGCCCTGTTCGCCGGGCGGCAGGGTTTCGCCCGTCTCCGGGTTGACGATCTCCGGCAGGAAATGGTCCTCGGCAATGTGCAGGCCGTGTTGCGCCTCGACGCACTCGCAGGCGACGCCCGGCCCGATGATCTCCGAGAGGCCATAGATGTCCACCGCCGTGATCGCCAGCCGCTGTTCGATCTCGCGACGCATCTCGTCCGTCCACGGCTCCGCGCCGAGAATGGCGAAGGAGAGCGGGAGACCCTGCGGGTCAATTCCCTGCCGCTCCATTTCGTCCGCGATGGTGAGCGCGTATGAGGGCGTGCAGCAGAGCACCTTCGCGCCGAAGTCCTTGAGGAGCATCACCTGTCGGGGCGTGTTGCCGCCGCTCATCGGCACGACCGTTGCGCCCATCAGTTCGCCGCCGTCGTGCATGCCGAGACCGCCCGTGAAGAGGCCATAGCCATAGGCATTGTGGACGACATCACCCTGCTGCCCGCCACCGAGCGCGAGCGCCCGCGCGCAGACCTCGGCCCAGACGCCCAGATCGTGCCGCGTGTAACCGACGACCGTCAATTTCCCCTTCGTGCCGGACGATGCATGGATGCGTACGACCGCGGATCGCGGCACGGCGAAGAGGCCGAAGGGGTAATTATCCCGCAGATCGCTCTTCGTCGTGAATGGCAGGCGCGCGAGATCAGCGAGGGAACGGACATCGTCCGGGGCGATGCCGTGCGCCGCGAACCGCTCCCGATAGAATGGGACGCGCGCCGCGACATAGGCAACCTTCTCGCGCAGCCGCGCCGCTTGCAGATCGCGGAGCTGTCCGCGCTCCATCGTCTCCACATCAGGATTCCAGAGCATCGCCCGCCTCTCCTTTCCCTTCCTATCCATGTACCGTCTGTGCGTGGACTATAGCATAGAGAAAGTGCACAATTTCGCGGCCCGCGTCTTGCGCCGCCGCCCGGAAGCGTGTAAGATGCCCTGTGCTGCCGTAGGTGGCAGCATTTGTTTGCCGTGCGGACGATCCGCGCGCGGAAAATGTGTCCCAACGGAGGCGCTACGTGACGGCGCGCTCCGGTGAGCAATAGATGCGTAACAGACGCAGGAGGCACCATCAGTGGGCAAGGCAAAGTTTGAGCGGACCAAGCCGCATGTCAACGTGGGGACGATCGGGCATGTGGATCACGGCAAGACGACGCTGACGGCGGCGATCACCAAGACGCTGGCGCTGCGGGGGCAGGCGAGTTTCAAGGCGTTCGATCAGATTGATAACGCCCCCGAGGAGCGGGCGCGGGGGATCACGATCGCCATCGCCCACGTTGAGTACGAGACGGAGAAGCGGCATTACGCCCACGTGGACTGCCCCGGCCATGCCGACTACATCAAGAACATGATCACCGGCGCGGCGCAGATGGACGGGGCGATCCTCGTCGTCAGCGCGCCGGACGGGCCGATGCCCCAGACGCGCGAGCACATTCTCCTTGCCCGCCAGGTCGAGGTGCCGGCGATGGTCGTCTTTTTGAATAAAGTGGACATGATGGACGACGAGGAGCTCCTGGAACTGGTCGAACTCGAGGTGCGCGAGCTGTTGAGTAGTTATGGCTTCCCCGGCGATGCGATCCCGATCATTCGCGGCAGCGGGCTGGCGGCCTTGACGAGCAGTTCGACCGATCCCGGTGCGCCGGAGTATGCGCCGATCTTCGAGTTGATGCGGGCGGTGGACGACTACATCCCGACGCCGGAGCGAGCGGTGGACCAGCCCTTCTTGATGCCGGTGGAGGATGTCTTCTCGATCAAGGGGCGCGGGACGGTGGTCACCGGGCGGATCGAGCGGGGGATCGTCAAGATCGGCGATGAGGTGGCGATCGTCGGGCTGGCGGCGGCGGAGCGCAAGGTGGTCGTCACCGGCGTGGAGATGTTCCAGAAGACGCTCGACCAGGGGCAGGCGGGGGACAACGTCGGCTGCCTGCTCAGGGGGGTGGAGCGAGCGGAGATCGAGCGGGGGCAGGTCTTGGCGAAGCCGGGCAGTATCAAGCCGCTGCAGAAGTTCGCGGCGGAAGTGTACGTGTTGGGCAAGGACGAGGGCGGACGGCACACGCCCTTCTTTCCGGGGTACCGACCGCAGTTCTACATCCGCACGACGGATGTGACGGGGGCGATCGAGTTGCCGGAGGGAGTGGAGATGGTGATGCCGGGGGACAACATCCAGATGAAGGTGGAGTTGATCACCCCGGTGGCGATCGAGGAGGGGCTGCGCTTCGCGATTCGCGAGGGCGGGCGCACCGTCGGCGCGGGCGTCGTTACCTCCGTTAAGTA
>JAICJW010000249.1 GCA_025928215.1 Chloroflexia bacterium
CCGAGGCGATCGTCCTGGCGCGCGGGATCGCCCCCTACCACCCCTACTTCTACGAGGACCCGACGCTGCCGGACAACTTCGATGCGATGGCGCTGATCGCGCAGCACGTCAGCATCCCGATCGCGACGGGGGAGCGGCTGCACACGATCTACGAGTTCGAGATGCTGCTGGCGCGCGGGGCGGTGCAATATGTGCGGCCCGATGTCTGCATGTGCGGTGGGCTGACGGGGGCGAAGAAGATCGCGGCGCTGGCGGAGGCGCGGCATGTCGGCGTCGTGCCGCATAACCCGCTCGGCCCGGTCAGCACGGCGGCGTGCATCCAACTGGCGGCGTGCATCCCGAACTTCGCCTTGCAGGAATACCCGCTCGGGGAAGGGGAGTCGCCGAAGAGCGAGATGGTGAAGAGCGCGGTGCAGCGGGAGGGCGGCTACCTGATCGTGCCGGAGGCGCCGGGCATCGGCATCGAACTGGCGGAGGATGCCGCCGAACGCCACCCCTACAAACCGCGTACGGTCCTCACCCGTCTGCACGAGGACGGCTCGGTCATGGATCAGTAACGCGGTTCGGCGTTCGGGGGTCGAGGTTCCAAGAAACAGAATCCACTCCGAACCTCGAACCCCGAACTACGGCCCCGTCGGTGGGCCAACCTGCAAGCGGAGGGTGTTCTGCCACGGGTCTTGAATGGCGACGGCATCATCAACGTGGGTGGTGGTGAGACCGGCTGCAGCGATCCGATCAAGGACTTCCTGCCGGGCATTTTCCGTGGGGAAATTGACCGTAAAGAAGCGCAGACCGACCATATCCGCAGGCGCCGGTGTCGCGCCTTGACTGTGCCAGGTATTCATCCCGATGTGGTGATGATAACCACCGGCAGAGACGAAGAGCGCGCTCGGCATCCCGGCGACAATATCGAAGCCGAGAATATCGTGATAGAACGCGGCGGCTTGCGCGATGTCGCCAACCTGCAAATGGATGTGTCCGAGCCGCGTGCCCGCAGGCAAGCCGGTCCATGGCTCGCCCGCCCGCTCAGCCTCGGCCAGCAACCCGCGAATATCAACCGGGTCCGCTCCCATCCGCACGCGCCCGTTGGCCCACTGCCACTGATCGCGCGGGCGGTCGCGGTAGACTTCGATGCCATTCTCGTCGGGGTCGGAGAGATAGAGCGCCTCGCTGACGAGGTGATCGCCCTGCCCGAGCGGCAGACCGAGGGTGAGCCAGTGCCGCACCCAGCGGCCAAGGTCCGCCCGTGTCGGCACAAGAATCGCGAAGTGATAGAGACCGGTATAGCTCGCTTGCTCGCGCGGCCAGGGCTTTGCGCCCGCACGCTCCGTGAGGAGGAGCAGGGGCGTCCCGGCAACGCCCAGCGTCGCGGTCGCGCTGTCTCGATTGAGGAGCGCGAGGCCGATAGCGTCAGTGTAAAATGCTACCGAGCGATCGAGGTTCGAGACGGTGAGGGAGAGCAATCCAACCTCGGTATCCGGATGAATGACGCTCGCTCCGCTCCCCGTCCCCCGATCGGTTGCCTGTGTCGTACTCATGAGAAAATCTCCTGTTTTGTCTTTTTCTGCCGTGCCGGCGTCAGTCAGCGACGACGGGCGCCGGCACGCCGAACCGGCCGCGAAAGGCGATCTCCGCCAGCGGTTTGCGCGCCCGTGGCGACTGCTCGCGCGCGCGCAGATCGTCAGGCAGGAGCGCCGGGTCCGCAGGGTAGCCGAGCGCAATCGCCGAGACAACCGCTATTCCGTCAGGAATGGCGAACGCCTGCCGCGCCGCATCCGCATCGAAGCCCGCCATCTGATGCGCGTACACGTCGTTCGCCATTCCCTCGACGATGAGATTCTCAACGGCGAGGCCGAGGTCGTAGAGGGCAAGGCGATGCTCCTTACCGTCCGGGCGGCGTGTGGCGGCCAGACCGAGCATCAGCACCGCGGCGGAGTTCGCCCATTCCTGATTTTTTTCATTGAGTACGCCGAGCAATCGGGCGAACTCCGTCTCATCATCGCGGGTGGCGATAATGAAGGCCCACGGCTGGCCATTGCCCGCTGAGGGTGCCCAGCGCGCCGCTTCGAGCATCCGGTGTAGCGTCTCCGGCGCGATGGGGTGAGCGGTAAAGGCACGCGGGCTCCATCGCTGCCGCAGCAATGCATGGATTGGATGGCGTGTTTCCGCGTCTTTTGGATGCACCCGTTCTTGGATGAGCGTCATTTCTCTTTTTCTCCGGTCGGTCTATCGTACCAGTGGCAGCAGGTTGAAAAGCATGCTGCCACCGGGCATAGAGGGCGAAACGGTGTGTTAGTCCTGGCGCACCGCGGAGATGTCGAGCGTGATCTTCACCTTGTCGCTGACCATCACGCCGCCCGCCTCCAGTGCCGCGTTGTAGGTCACGCCCCAATCGCTGCGGTTGATCGTCGTCTCGGCGGTGAAACCGCGACGCTGCTTGCCATACGGGTCCTTGATCTCGCCGCCCTCTTCCACCTCGAGCGCGACTTCCTTCGTCACGCCGTGGAAGGTCAGGTTGCCGAAGACTTTCCAATCGGTGTCGCTCACTTTCTCCACGCGCGTGCTCTGGAAGGTGATCGCCGGATACTTCTCCGCCTCGAAGAAGTCGCCGCTTTGCAGATGGGCGTCGCGCTTCTCCTCGCGGGTGTTGAGGCTCTTCGGGTCAATCGTCGCGGTCACGGAGGAGGCGGTATGATTCTCGTCATTGATGACGATCTGCCCCTCGGTGATCCTGAAATGCCCCCGCACCGTGCTGATCATCATGTGCCGGACGGAAAATTCCCCCGCTGAGTGCGCCGAATCAATCGCCCATGTGCTCGTCTTCGCCTGCGTCGTGCTCATAGATAATCCCCCTTGGTATCGAGCCGGCGTGGACGCCCACGCTATAAGCGGCTTACGAAGCGTAAGTGTACCGAGTGCGCTCACACTTGTCAAGGGGCTTATCTTGTGTAAGAATGATACCATGAAGACGGAAGAGGCAACGGGCGCCATTTGCCCGAATTACCATCGCGCAATTGAGTTGATTGGCCGCCGCTGGACGGGGGCGATTTTGCTCGCGCTCAGTCAGGGGGCGGAACGCTTCTGCGCGCTCACGGCGGCGGTCCCCGGTCTGAGTGACCGGTTGCTCTCGGAACGCCTGAAGGAGTTGGAGGCGGAGGGCATCGTGCGGCGCACGGTTCTCCCGACTATACCCGTCACGATCAGCTACCAACTGACGGAAAAGGGCGATGCGCTGCAGGGTGTGATGGATGCGGTTGGCCTGTGGGCGCAGGAATGGCTCGCGCCGAAGAGCGCGGACGTCAGCCACGATGTCTGCGCACACGACGCCCTCGCCGTGAATCGTCGGGGCGACGCGCGCCACTGATCCGCATAGCCGCTGGACGCCCATAAGAAGCCTTCCGTGTGATGGCAAATTACCCCTTCACACAGGAGAGCATGAAGGCGACGCCGAGGGGAGAATCCCTATCGTGCCTGCCGCGCCCTCCTCATTTCCCCTCAACTCTGAACAGGTATGAAACGGAACAAACCATTGAATTTTGGCGAAAAAGTGCTCTCATTAACTTGAGTCAAGGAGACATCGATATACGTTCGCATGAAAAGTAGTCAAGGTACGCTGCTTGCAGAAGGAGTATGCGATGACACCGCGAATTCCTTACTTAATGTGCCTTCGTGGGAGTGTTGCGTTTGCCGTATTCACCTTCTCTCTCATTCTCGGAGTAGCGTCCCCAGCAGAAATCTCCGCATATAACTGTGGTCATTGCTATGGTGCGAATCAGTGGAGCGGAGGAATGCAAGGGTCATTCAGCAACATCTATATCGTTCATATAAAGAGCGATGCACGCGTTCAGCATGAGATGTGGGTCATCGACACTAATGGTGGTGGGCTGTGTGGCAATCTGTGTTGGACAGAAGGAGGATACACATAGCGAGCAGATGAAGGGCGCGAACATTATTTCTACGCGGCGCAAACTGCCGCAGGCGGGTACATTGAGCCACAAATTCTGACGCAAGTTTACACCAGTGACTACGGTGGCCTCCTCGGTATTACGATTGAGCAGGATCTGTCCAATAGCCAGTTTCTTGTATACCTGTCAACCCCGAGCGGCGTTCTGAGCTACGTAATTGGCAATCCAGAAAGTCCAAACGACATTCTCATCGGTGAGGAAATAAGCGGGTCAAGCGTTCAAGTGGAACTGGCATCATGGAACACAAATATGTGGATTCAGCCGCAGACATACAATGCCTACTTTCAGAATACCCCATCCCCTACCAATCCCGGCAACTCGGCTCTTATTCAAAATCCTCCGGTAAGTTCGCAATGGTACGCATACCCATCGGATCCGAGTACATACGGTGGTACATGGGGAGCGAGTTGCATCTGTTAGATTCGAGAACTTGAGTATGGTCGGATAGTCGTTGCAACAGGAGTGTCCGATGCGGAAACGATACCTCTCGATTGCCGGGATATGCGGGCTGATCGTCATCCTTAGTGCGATGACGCTGGCCCTCACGCAACGGACGCGATGACCTCTGCCCTCGATCCTTCGGTCGTTCCACCCGGAACCGGCACCGCCGGGCCGCTGCCTTCGCCGTTTCATCCTCCGCCGACCGGCCCGCCTAGAACACCGAACCCTGCTGGCGAGTCACTTCCAGGCACGCCAGCCATCGTCCCAAGCATCTCGAATGCGGGGCCAAATGCTGCCGCGATTACCGTCCAGGATGCGAGCGCGTACGTTGTTGCCCATCCGCTCTATCAAGCGCACGGTACGCCCATTACGGTAGTCAATGTCACCTTCCTGACGTATCGCGATGCCGATGCACAGTTCCATTTCGGCTTGTTTCTGGCACCGGATCGCCTGCTTTGCATTGTGCAGATACGCGGCACATTCACCGTTGATGGCCCGCCGAGATATACGCCGCAACCAATCACACTTGCCTACGAAGTTTTCGACGCGCATACCGGCAATTACCTTCTCCTGAATATCCGATAAGCCGATCGCCGCTCACAAATAGAGAGATCAGCATCCGGCGAACCTCCTCATCCATTACGGCTTCTCCTCTCGTGGGATAATCCGGCTGCCCATCGTCACCGCCAACGCGGGCATGCGATCCGCCATGAGAAAGCGGGTATACGTCTCCCCCGTCTCAGTCGTGAGAACAAAGGCGTCCTCACCGACGGGGCGGGCGACGTGCCGCTTTCCCTCGTACGCATAGACGAGGCCGCCCTCCTCGGCGGTCACGACGATCTTCTGGCCTTCCCCCGCACGATAAGTCCCGGTATACATGGGTAGGCGCGCGGGTGGGCAACGCGCGTCGGCATATTCTTCGATCTTCGCATCCACAGGCAGGCCGAGCGTGCGGTTCAGCGCGGCGAGGGTCACGGTCGCCACCGGAACGCCCGCGAGGTTGGCGATTGCCGCGCCGGTGAAGCCGATTTCGGGGACGGCGATCACCTCGGCGGCAATCCCCTTCCGCCCGCCGCCGTGCTTAATCAGTTTCCGCCCGTGATAGTCCGGGATCACACCGAGGCCGTAGCCATAGGAGGAGTTCGGGCTGCTGCGCGGCGCATGGGGCGTTGTCATCCGCGCGACGCCTGCGGCGGAAAGCAGCCGCTCGTTCCCGACCATCCCGCCTGTGCGATAGATTTCCAGATAGCGCAGCAGGTCCCGCACCGTCGAATTCAGCCCCCCGGCGGGCGACCAGACCGAAGAGTAGAGCCAGTTCGGCGCGGCGTAGATTTCTCGCTGCCCCTCGCGCTCGCGCGACGCGTGGAAGGTGATGACATCCGGGAAGGTGCGGAGCGTCGCCACATCGTACGTGCTCCGGGTCATCCCGGCTGGATCGAGGATATGCGTTTGCACATATGCCTCGTAGGGTTGCTCGCTCACCCGCTCGATAATTGCACCGAGCAACGCGAATCCCTCATTGCAGTAACTGAATTGCGCGCCGGGTGGACCAAGCAGGCGGTAGCCGCCCTCGGCGAGATAGGCCATCAGGTCCGCGTACGTCTCTATCGGCGCGTGATCGGCGGACCAGTCGGGCTTGCTTCCAGCGGCAGGATCGCCCTCCATCGAGCGGGCGAAGGCGAAAAAGCGCGAGGGTAGCGGCGGCAACCCGGCGGTATGCGAGAGGAAGTGATGCAGCGTGATCGCGCGCGCCGCTGCCGGGTCCGGCGTGCGAAATTCCGGCAGGTAGCGCGTCACCGGGTCGTCCACGGCGAGTTTGCCCGCCTCCGCGAGTTGCATGATCGCCAGCGCGGTGAACGACTTCGTCACCGAGGCGACGCCGAAGATCGTATCCGGTGTGACCGCCGTTCCCGTACCGATCTCCCGCTCCCCAAACCCCTCCGCGTACACTTCCTCGCCGTCTCGCGCCACCGCGACCGCGAAGCCCGGCGCTTGATGCGTCGCCATCATCTCCCGCGTAAACGCCTTCACCTCCGGTACCCATTCTGGCAATGCCATCGCGCAAATCCTTCCGGAGAAACCGACTGAACCGCAGAGGCGCAGAGAACACGGAGAAAGAATGAGAAGAGACAGCAGATCGAGATTTCTTCTTATTTTTCCTCTCCTCCCTCTCTGCGTCCTCCGCGCCTCTGCGATTCAATCGGCTTCGTCTCTAGTACTACAGCGACACTTCAATGTCCGCACTGCCTCGCTGGTCATGTATGACGGGAAAGCTGCCACGTTCGTACTACCGAATTCGACCCCTTATTCGCATATGTCGCTGTAGTACTAGAGCCTGTTATGAACTATCAGGCAGCGGGAAGGCCTGCTGCAGCATCAGCGAAGTGACGGCGACCAGATGCAGCCCCACCAGCGTTTCCGGCAAGCGCTCGTAGTCGCGCACCAGCCGCCGGAAGCGGCTCATCCAGG
>JAICJW010000089.1 GCA_025928215.1 Chloroflexia bacterium
CGGCAGGTGCATAATGGACGAACGAATGGATAGGGGGGCGATGCAGCCGATTGATGATGGCATGCTCCGGGCATACCTCGATGGTGACCCGGTATTGGATGATGGCGCGCGCAACCGGATCGCCGCGGCGCTCGTTGAGCAACCGGCGCTCACCGAACGGCTGGCGGCGCTCCGCGCGGACGCCACCGCCGTGGATGCGATGTTCGCGCCATTTGCGACGCCCGAGCCGGACGCGGCGCACCGCGAGCGCGCCTACCGCCGTATTCAGACCCGTTTGACGACCGAACGCCACACGCGTTTCGGGACGACGATCAAGGAGAGATTGACCGACATGACCACCAATCGCACCGCGCGCGTCCGCCGCTTCGCTTTCGCCGGCTCGTTGGGAGCCGTCGCACTCGTCCTCCTGCTGGTCTTCGCACCGGTGACGGACGCCTTCAGCGCCGTCCTCGATACGTTCCGCTATCAGCCAACGCAGTTCGCCGTCATCACGATCAATACGAGCCAATTCTCGCAGTTCACGGGCGCGGGGGCGAAGGAGACGCCGGGCGCATCCCACGCTATCGGGCCACTGAACGGCTCACCGGCAACTGTACCGGCCCAGAATAAGGCGCCGGATCAACAGAAGATCATGCAGGAACTCTCCAAGTACGTCGCGATCACGTCGTCCATCGGGCAGGGGCAGTTGCCGGGCCGCCAGGTGCAGAGCGCGGCGGAGGCGAAGGCGGCCGTTGGCCGGGATGTCACCGCCCCCGCGCATCTGCCGTCGGGTGTCGCGAACACGCCGCAATACTACGTCTCCGACCATCAGACGGCGGACGCGACGCTCCATCTGAATGAGATCCGCCCCGCGCTCACGTCGGCCGGGATGGGTAGTCTGATTCCGGCAACGGGCGACTCAGCGACGATCCATCTGGACGCGCCCGCCGCCTCGATCGTCTCGTACGGTTTCAACCCGACCGCTGCCCTCAATCCGGCCGCACAGGGCACCCCTGCGCCGAAACAGCACGGCGTCGCGGTGATCGCGATGGGCTCGCCGACGATTGATGTCAACGGCCTCGATGTGCCCGGCATCATCAGTACGATCAGCGCGCTGCCGAATATGCCGCCGGAACTCGTCGCCCAACTGCAAAAGGCGGATCTCCAGCACACGTTGATCGTCCCCGTCACGGATCAGCAAGTGGTGAAGAACGGCACGATCAACGGCGCGCGCAGCACGACGATTAGCCAGAAAGATGGCAGCATGTCCGCCGTCCTCTGGATCACCTCGGACAATGTCCTGCATATCGCGGTCGGCACCTACGGGGCGAGCGAGATGGAGCAGGTCGCGGCGTCCATCAAATAAGCGCACATTCCTTCCCCATTCCTTCCTCCTCGAAGGTCGGGCCCGGACTCCCATCCGTGTCCGGCCTTCATTCCGAAGGGTGTACCATTCCTGAAGGTATGATGGCGACGATCAGAGAGCAGGGTACCGAACCGATGACACAGACGATCATTCCCCCCGTTGATGCGTCGGCATCCGCAAGTAATCCGACGATCCTCCGGCCGGAGGAGGTCGCATTTCTCCACGCGGACGGCCACCTCGATCCATCCGTCCCCGCTGTGGAGACGCGCGAACTGCGCAAGGAGTACGGCGCGAAGGTGGCGGTGGAATCGCTGACGCTGACCGTGCGACAGGGCGAAGTCTTCGGCTTCCTCGGCCCGAACGGCGCGGGCAAGAGCACGACGATGAAGATGCTGATGGGCCTCGTCTTTCCGACGAGCGGCACGATGTCCCTCATGGGCCGGCCAATCGGCGATGTGGCGGTGAAACGGCGCGTCGGCTTCCTGCCCGAGCAATTCCGTTTCCATGAGTGGATGCAGGCGGGCGAATTCCTCGATTTCCACGGCCAACTGTATGGCATGGCCAGGGCAGAGCGGCGGCGGCGCATCCCCGAGGTACTCGAACTCGTCGGGCTGGAGGGCGAGGGGCGCAACCGCCTCAAAACCTTTTCAAAGGGGATGCTCCAGCGCATCGGCCTCGCGCAGGCGGTGATGAACAATCCGGCACTCGTCTTCCTCGATGAGCCGACGAGCGCCCTTGATCCCGTCGGGCGGCGCGAAGTGCGCGAGGTGATCGGCCGCTTCCGCAGCCAGGGAATGACCGTCTTCCTCAACTCGCACATCCTCTCGGAGGTCGAGCAGGTCTGCGATCGCTGCGCGATCATTGACCACGGTCGCGTCGTGCGGCTCGGCACGATGGAGGAACTGCTCGCGGAGGAACTGACGGTGGACATCACCCTGGGCGCAACCGCACCGGCGGTCTGGAACGCGCTGGATACCGGCGTGACGCTCGTAGGCATCAACGACCGGACCGTGACAATCCGTATACCGGACGAGGAGCGCATTCCGCCGCTCGTGGATCGCCTCGTCGCGACGGGGGCGAAGGTGTACGCCGTCGCGCCGCACCGCCGCACGCTGGAGGATGTCTTTATGGAGGCAATTGGCCTGACGGGTGGCGCGGCGCATGGGCTGGAACGCGACGACGCGACGATGGGAGGGCAGGCATAATGGCGACCGCAACATCGGCGCTCGCGCCCGCCCGCTCGTTCGACGCCATCGGCAGCCTGCGCCGCATCTGGCTGCTCGCCCGCATGACCTTCCGCGAGGCGGTACGGAAGAAAATGATCTGGGCGGTCTTCCTGCTCACGGCGCTCTTTGTCGCCTTCTACGGCTGGGGCGTCTATCGCTTCAAGCAGACGTGGGATGCGCGCATCGCGGCGCGCAGTTTCCGCTTCCCGATCACCTTCAATCAGGCAGTGGACCTCAATATGGCGATTGCCGTCTTCATCCTCTTCTTCCTCGCGGCGGTGATGGGCATTTTCGCCGCCATCGGCACAATCGCGGGCGAGGTAGACGGCGGAACGTTCCAGGCGATCCTGCCGAAACCGATTCGCCGCTGGGAAGTCGTTCTCGGCAAGTGGCTCGGCTACGCGATCATGCTCGCCCTCTACGTCGGCGTGGTGACGGCGGTGATCGCCACGGAGGTGGGGGTGATTACCGGGCACGTCCCGGCGGGGACGGTGAAGTCGGCGCTCATCGTCATTATCGCGACGTGGTGGCTGCTCTCGCTTACGGTGCTCGGCAGCACGATCTTCGCGACGATGGCGAACGGCATCATCTGCTACATGTTCTACGCCTTCGGCCTCGCCGCGACGATCGTTGAATCCATGGGGCAGGTCTTCCAGGTCCATGCGATGGAGAATGCCGGGTTATTTCTCTCGCTCGTCTTTCCCTCGCAGCGCATCTACAACTACGCGAACTACCTGCTCCAACCCGCGACGAATATCTCGTTCGGCGGCAGTGGCGGCCCCAGCGCCACGCCACCCTCCGGCGCCATCGTTCCCTTCGCCATCGGCTATCTCGTGCTCCTCATTGTCGCCGCCTGCCTCGTCTTCCGTAAGAAAGACCTGTAACCGTCGCGTTGCGGGCCGTTGGTATCAGCGATCCGCCCCGTAGAATGGGTGGCGCAGATCAGACACGATGAGGAGGACAATGGCGGCAAGTGGCAAGAGTAACGCGTTGCGCGCCCAGTGGAACGCACCGTACCCGCCGATCACCGCGCCAATGAGGAACGCCAGCCAAATGCCGCCGCTGAGCGAGGCGCGAAACGGGGATGGGTGCGCCGGGAGGATTCCTTCCGGCGCGCTCGCGTTCTCGCGCCGTTGCCGGTCGCCGAGCCAGAACAGGTATGCCACGCTCTCCTTCGCGAATGCCGTGAGCATCCCGGTGACGTAGGTCGTATGCACCGTCGTGCCCGCCACGCGTTGCAAGGCCGCCGTCTGTAGCCCCATCGGAATTGCGAGTAGCGCGACGAGCAGAAGGAAGTGCCATGTCACGTCGCCACGAATCGCCCCTACCCTGGGGGAGGCCGTTCCGTACACTCGAAAGATGAGAAGCAAGGCGGCCTCAATGGCGAGCGCGACGGAGAGTGTGGCGCGGATGCCGTGCCGAGCCGCCGCCTCAATCAACCCGTCGCCCAACATGACGCCGAAGACAAAGAGCGGAATCGGGATAAAACGGGGTAGCGCATCTGCCCATTGCCCGTTGCCGAGGTAGGCGCCCAATGCCGCGCTGTTTCCGCTCACATGCGCGGTGAAGACGTGAGAGAGCAGAAGATAGCCCGTCGCATCCACCAGACCGCCGATCCACGCGAGGATGATCGCGAGACGCGCGCTCCGTCTCGATGACCGATTGATATATTCCTCCGCGTTCGCCACATCTATCTCCACTCGCCCACCGTGGCCTCTCTCGCGTGCATCTGCTACACCCTCCTCCATCACGCCTGTTTGATGCCACGAGAGCGATTTTGCACGCGGGCGGAGGCCGCACATTCCACGCCACTCCCATACAACGGCGGAAACCATCCCTCTCCTTTCCCAATTCGCCTGATAATTTGGGGCGCGTGCGATAGATACGCGTCTGACGCGGTACAATGCAGGGAGAATGACGGGGCGCGATGGATCGCCCGGGTCGGTGCATGGCGCAATCGAAGGGGAGATGGATTGGACACGGGGAAGCGATTTGACCCGACAAAGTATCTCAAGACGGTCAAGGTCCGCGGCGGCACACAGCAGACCTACCTGCCGGTGACGGCGCGGCTGCTCTGGCTGCGCGCCGATCATCCGGACGCGCAACTGATCACCGAGGCGCTCCGGCTCGATGAGAAGAGCGCGGTCTTCAAGGCGACCGTCACACTGCCGGGCGGCGCGGTTGCCGTCGGCCACGGGAGCGAGACGGCGAGCGACTTCGGGGACTTCATCGAGAAGGCGGAGACGAAGGCGATTGGCCGCGCCCTCACCGCGCTCGGCTATGGGACGGAGTTCGCGGAGGGGCAGGATGATCCGACGCTCGCCGCCGCAACCGAAGTGACGCCCGCCGCGCCCCCACCGCGCGCGACGGAGCCAATCGCGCTCCCCGCGACCACGACGCCACAGCCCGGCCCCCCCGCCAACCTCCGCCCGGAACGGCTCTCCCGACAGCAGGAACCGGCGCCGCGCCCCGAACGACCCGCGCCGCAACAAGAGTCGTCATCGCGTTTTGAGCGATCCACCGCGCAGCCGGAAACGCCGCAACGACCGGAACGCATACCCCGGCAACCCGAAACGATTGCGCCGCGCCCCGAACGATCCACACGCCCAATAGAAACGACGGAGCGCCCCGAACGGCTGGCACGGCAGGAAGAAGCGGCGGAGCGACCGGCGCGGCCCGAACGCTTCACGCCGACGCCGCGGAGCACGCCCGCCGAACGCCCGCTCCGGCCCGAGCGCATCCAGGCGACCGAACGGACGGAGCCTGCGGAAGAACCACCACGCCCCCCGCCCGCGCCTGCCGAGCGGACCCTCCGCCCCGAACGGTTGAGCCGCTTGCGCGAGGTCACACCCCCTGCACCACCCGCGCCCGAACCGGACCCGGCGGAAGAGCCTGCGCCGACGCCGATCCGCCGCAGCGGGCGGACGTTGGCAGCCGGACGCACCTTCACGAACGCGACAGCGCCGACCGCCGCACCGCCCACACCCCCCGCCGCACCGCGCGCCGAAGAACCGGCGGCGGAGGAGGACGATATGGAGATGGCGATGATCTCCACGACCGCGTTCTGGCGTTGGGCGCGCGACAAGGGATACGCGGACCGGCGCGCGGTCGAGGCGGCAACGGGCAAAAGCATGGACGCCATGACGCCGCGCGAGGCGTACTATCGCCTCAAGGAAGTGCTGGCGCGCGAAAGTAACGCGTGAAATGACGAGCGCGCGGGCGGGGGTGGTCGCGTCGCCGGAGGCGGGCGACCGCCTCTGGACGGTGCCGTACGTGCTCGCACTACTCAGCGCGCTGCTCTTCTTCTCCACCTTCTATCTGGCCCTCGCCGCATTGCCGAAGTATCTCAAGGACCAACTCGGCAGCGGCACCGGGGAAATCGGCCTCGTGCTCGGCCTCTTCGCCGTCACCGCGATCACGCCGCGCCCCTTTATCGGGCGGCTCGTCAACGGCGGGATGACCTTCGGGCCGATGGTGATCTGCGCGGCAATCTTCATGCTCGCAAATCTCTTTTACGCCGGTGCGACGACGATTCCCCTCCTGATCGCGGTGCGCCTCTTCCACGGGGGCGGCATGGCGGGCTACACGACCGCCGCGCCCTCGCTCGTCGCCGCGATCACGCCCGCGTCGCGCCGGGGCGAAGCGATGGCCTATTGGGGCGTCGCCAATACGCTGGCGCTCGCCGTTTGCCCCGCGCTCGGTCTCGCGCTCGCCGGTTGGTGGGGCTATCCGGCCTGCTTTGCGGTCGCGGCGGCAGTCGGCGCGGCGGCGGTGCTCGTCACCGCGCTGCTCCGGCCACGCAATCGCCCTGCGGCGCGGCCCGCCCTCCCACCACCAGGGCCGCTCCTTGAGTCGCGCGTGCTTCTGCCCGCCCTCGCCTGCTTCGTGATGATGCTCGGCTACGGCGTGATTATCACCTTCATCATTATTCTCGCGGATGAGCGGCATATCGCGGGGAGCGGTTTCTTCTTCACGATCTACGCGGCGGGATTACTCGTCGCCCGCGCCATCGCCGGGCGGCTCTCGGATCGGTATGGGCGGTGGATCGTCGCTGTGCCGGGAATCGCCTGCCTCGCCACAGCGTTGATCGTCGCCGCGCTCGCCCACGCGCTGCCGCTCCTTGCGGTCGCGGCCTTGCTCGCGGGGGCGGGCTTCGGCGCGGCGCAACCCGCCTTGCTCGCTCTGACGGTGGACCTCGTCCCGCACGACCGGCGCGGTTCGGCGGTGGCGACCTACTACGTCGCGCATGAGAGCGGCATCGCGACCGGTTCCATCGCCCTCGGCTGGGTCGCGCAAGCAATCACGACGGGTGGCATGTTCGCGCTCACCGGCGCGGCATTGCTCGTGGCGATTGCCGCACTCGGCCTGCATGTCTGGCGAACGGGTCAGGAACGTTTCGCGCCCGCATGAGCAATGATTTCAATGTGATAGACCTGCGACCGGTTCAGGCTGTTGTGCTCGACGCGCACGCGGTCCCCGACCGTTAATTCCCGGTAGACCGCGTAATCGAGATGGATAGTCAGCACGTCCGACTCCCCGACATCGAGGAGGACGGTGCCGGCCCGCCGCATGCCGCTGATCGTCCAGCGGGCATCTACCACCGTTCCCTCGATCCAGACCGGGCGAGAGATGAGCGCGAGAATCCCGGCGCTCGTCAGGAGGAATCCCGCCACCACCCCAATGACGGCGAGGATCACGATGCCCGGTGTTGGCGTGTGCAGCCGCATCACGACAATGAGAATGCCGGCAACGAGGCAAATCAGGCCTGCAAGAAGCAGTGTTCGCCCACCGGGGCCAGTGCGATTACGGAGCGTCATTCTCACCGATTCCCTGAGAGCAGTAGCGAAAACATCCGGCTCACAGTATCGCATACGCGGACCTGCCGGTAGGCCGCGCTATACTGTTGGCAAGCGAGAAAGGTCTCATCGGGGAGGCGAGCAATGTTGCACACACGAATCTGCGATCTGTTGGGGATCGAGCATCCAATTCTCAATGCGCCGATGGCGGGGACGGCGAATGCGGCGCTGGCGGCGGCGGTTTCGGAGGCGGGCGGTCTCGGCATTATCGGCGGATCGGGCGGCGATGCGGAATGGCTGCGCGGGCAAATTCACGCGGTGCGGGAGCGGACGAAGCGGCCGTTCGGCGTCGGCTTCATCTCCTCGCGCCCGAATATCGCGGAACTGACCGCCGTCGCCATCGCCGAGCGCGTCCCGGTGATCGGCCATTCGTTCGCGGACCCGACGCCCTATGTCGCGGACATCCATGCGGCGGGCCTCCTGATGATTGTGCAGGTGCAGACAGTCGCGCTGGCGCGAACGGCGGCAGCGGCCGGGGTGGACATCATCGTCGCGCAAGGGACGGAAGCGGGCGGGCACACGGGCTATAGCGGCACGCTGCCACTTGTCCCGGCGGTCGTGGACGTGGCTGGGGGCATCCCGGTGATCGCGGCGGGCGGCATCGCGGACGGGCGCGGGCTGGCGGCGGTCCTCATGCTCGGTGCGGAGGGCGTCTGGCTCGGGTCGCGCTTCGTCGCCAGCGTCGAGGCGGAGAGCGGCAGTTGGGTCAAAGAGCGCGTCGTCGCGGCGGGGACGGACGATACCGTGCTGACGCGCGCCTACGACATCGTCACGCAAGCCGCCTTCCCACCCGGTATTGGCGACCGCGTCGTCCGCAATGACTACACCGACGCCTGGCACGGGCGCGACGACGAACTCCCCGCGCGCCGCCCGGAACTGCACGCCCAACTCGTGCAGGCGGCAAAGGAGGGGGACGGGCGCATCGCACCAACCCGCGCCGGCAACGCTGCCGGACTCATCCATGCCGTCCAACCGGCGGGCGAGATCGTCCACGCCATCATTGCCGAAGCGGAACGCATCCTCCGCGACCGTCCCGGCCAGGTAGTGCGATAGAGGCAAAAAAAGGCGCCCTGTCGCGGGCGCCGGGGAAGAGCCGGTCTTTACTCCGAATGCCTCACTGCCCGCGTAGCACGCACCCGCTCGAACGGTTGCTCCACTCGCGCTGGAGATAGTATTTGCCGCTACCGATTGCCTGATTGTACTTGCCGGTCGCGGTGCTTCCCAGCGCCATGCCGAAGGTCCAGGCGCACTTGTCGCCGTTTTCGGCCCCCTGGTTGTCATACCACGCGCTGCCCTGCTCGTCGGTGATCGCCTCGTTGTGCTCGTGGCTCGTGACGTTAATCGTCGCGTCCGCGTCGTCCCCGTTCGGGTGCTGCCCCGCATCGCAGGCGGCGGGTACCGTGTCGGCGTATGGCTGGTTCGCGTAGAGCGTCAGGCCGCTGCCGAGGTTAAACCAGCTGTGATAGGCACAATACTGGCTGAAGGAGCAGTTCGACGCGTCATAGCAGCTGCCCACGCCCTTCGGCGTGAACATGAAGTAGATCGTGCTCGTGCCACGCCCCCCCGCGCCGACGACGCGATCAATCTCCGCGGTGATCTGCGCGTCGGTCAGGCAGACGCTCGTGTAGGAGTCGGTGCAGCCACTGGCCGGGAAGGGGTTCGTGTCCACGATCCCACCGACGAACGTCGCCTGATTGGTAATGCCGCCCGCCGTGTCGGAGTACTGCGTGTCGCTGTAATAGACGTTGGACGTACTTCCGGCCGTGGTGGCAGAGGCAACGTTCGTGAAGAAGCCATTGATGATGGATTGATAGCCACCGCTCACGGTGTATCCACTCGGGATCCAATAGATGGCGTGGACGGTGTTGGTGTGCATCACGGGGCCGTTGTGGTAGGAGAGGTTGTTCGCGGAGCCGGGGCGGTGGTTCGCCTGATTCCTGGCGGGCACGACGCCGAGCGCCTTGCCGTGGCCGGCGGGATTCTCCGGCGTCGGCGGCGCGGCGGACGCGGGCATCACCGAGAACATGACCAGTCCGATAGCTAGCAGTGCGATGACGTTGCGTCGCATCCGTCCCCCCTTCCCTGCGGCGACGCGGCGCACCGCCCCGCGAACCGCCGCCCCAATCCAATGATAGCGCTCTCGCGCCGTCGCTATCCATATAACGTGAACATCGTCCAAATGTGACGATCAATAACGATCATCGCCTTCGGCCATCTGGCGAAGCCTGCTATACTGAATCGCAAGTCGCAGGGGGAGGAAACGCGTGGTCAGCCCGCTCCGCAGGCAGTATCTCGGCATTAAGCAGCAATACCCCGATGTGATCCTCTTTTTCCACCTCGGGGATTTCTATGAGACGTTCGATGAGGACGCCATCACGCTCAATCGCGTCCTCGAAGTGACGCTGACGGGCCGGGATATGGGCAAGGGGGAGCGCATCCCGATGGCGGGTGTGCCCGTCCACGCGGCGGAATCGTACATCGCGCGGCTCGTCGCGGCGGGGTATCGCGTCGCCGTTTGCGAGCCGATGGAGGAACCGAACGGTCGCGCGCCCGTCGAGCGGACGGTGACGCGCGTCGTCACGCCGGGCACGGTCGTCGAGCCGGGGATGCTGGACGCGGGCACGAACAATTACCTCGCCGCCTGCCTCTCGGACGACCGCTCCGGTCGCTGCGGCATCGCCTACGCGGACATTACGACGGGTGAGTTTGCCTGCGCCGAACTAGACGACATAGATACGCTTGGCCGCGAACTGCTGCGTATCCTCCCCGCCGAGGCGTTGCTGCCGCTCGAATACCGGCACGGCGAACCCGCGCCGCCCCGCCCACCGTGGCTGCCGAAGGAGACGATCCTCACCCCCGTCGCACCGAACCGCTGGCGGCAGGAACGCGCCGAGGAAGCCCTGGAGGGGCATTTTCAGGTCGGCACGCTCGAAGGGCTGGGGCTGGTGAATCTGCCGCTCGCCGTGCGCGCTGCCGGAGCGATTGTCAGCTATCTGGAGGAGACGCAGCCGAAGGCGCTCGCCCAGATGGGCCGCCTGACCGTCTACAGTACCGCAACGACGATGACGCTGGACGCCCCGACGCGCCGCAATCTCGAACTGACCGAGAGCGGCCGGGGCGACGCGCGCAAATCGCTGATGTCCGTCCTCAACCAGACGAAGACGCCGATGGGATCGCGCTTGCTCCGCCGCTGGGTGATGCAGCCGCTCGTGGATTTGCACCGGTTGCATGCGCGACAGGAGGCGGTCGCCTTCTTCCATCGCGAGGGCTTGCTGCGGGCCGAATTGCGCGATGCCCTCAAAGAGGTCGCGGATGTCGAGCGACTGACGAACCGCGCCTTGCAGGGGATCGCCGGGCCGCGCGAACTGTCGCACCTCGCCCGCTCGCTCGATGCCCTGCCGCGGGTGCGCGAGGCGATCACCCGCCCGCCCATCGGTATGAACGGTGATGACGCCGCGCACCGCCTCGCGCCCGTCCGTCCCCTCTTGGCGCGGCTTCCGGAATGCACGGACCTCGTGGAGTTAATTCGGGGCGCGCTCGTGGACGATCCGCCCGCCGTGCTTGGCAATCACCCCGTTATCCGCCCCGGCTACGCGCCCGATCTGGACGAATTACGCGCGACGGTGGACGAGAAACGGGCGTGGATCGCCACGCTGGAGACGACCGAGCGCGAGCGAACGGGCATTCGCAGCCTCAAAGTCGGCTTCAACAAGGTCTTTGGCTACTTCCTCGAAGTCTCCAACGCGCACGTCGCCAATGTGCCGCCCGAATACTTGCGCAAGCAGACGCTCGTCAACGCGGAGCGGTACATCACGCCGGAATTGAAGGACGCCGAATCCATCATCCTGACGGCGGAGGAGCGGATCGCGGAGTTGGAGACGGCGGCGTACCGCGGCCTGCTCGCGCAGATCGGCGGCGCGGGGGAGCGACTACGGACGGTCGCGGAATCTATCGCGCATCTCGATCTCTTCGCCGCCCTCGCGGAAGTCGCCGCCTTCCGGGGCTATGTCCGCCCCGTATTGGACGACAGCGACGCGCTCGCCATCGTGGACGGGCGGCATCCGGTCGTCGAGGTGATGCTGACCGAGATGGGCGAGACGGGTTTCGTGCCGAATGATGTGGAACTGGACGACGACGCGTACATTCTCGTCATCACCGGGCCGAACATGGCGGGCAAGAGCACCTACCTGCGGCAAGTCGCCCTGATCGTTCTGATGGCGCAGATCGGCTCGTTCGTGCCCGCGAAGTCGGCGCACATCGGCCTCGTGGACCGTATCTTCACGCGCGTCGGCGCGCAGGACGACATCGCGACGGGCCAGAGCACCTTCATGGTCGAGATGGTCGAGACAGCGGCGATCCTCCACGCCGCGTCGCCCCGCTCGCTCGTCGTGCTGGACGAGATCGGGCGCGGCACGAGCACCTACGACGGCCTCGCTATCGCGCAGGCGACATTGGAGTATCTCCATCACCACCCGACCTGCCGCCCGAAGACGCTCTTCGCCACGCACTATCACGAATTGACCGCTTTAGCGGACGTGCTGCCGCGCGTCCGCAATGCGAAGGTGGACGTGCGCGAGGATGGCGACGATATCGCCTTCCTCCATCGCGTCGTGCCGGGCGGCGCGGATCGCAGTTACGGTATCCATGTCGCGCGGCTGGCGGGCGTGCCGAAGGCGGTCGTGCAGCGGGCGGAGGAATTGCTGGCGAACTTCGAGGCGAAGCCGAAGCCCGGCCTGCCCGCCGAATCATTGGAGAGCGCCGCCGCGCAGGGGAACGGCAACGGCGGCGCGCCAATGACGATGCAACTGACGCTCTTCTCCCCCGCCGACGAGATCGCCCGCGAGATCGCCGCCCTCGACCCCTACAGCCTGACACCCATCGAAGCCCTCTCCAAACTCGCCGAGTTCCACGAGCGCGCGAAGGAACGCACCGGCACGCCGAAGCGCGGCAAGCGGTGATGCGGGAGATTCGCCTCGTCGCGACCGATCTGGACGGGACGCTGCGCGACGATACAACGATCTCCACGCAGGCGATCGTGTCGAGATCGTACTTGAACGGCAGTTCGCCGGAGCGTTGAAACCGTTGTAGGGGCGCATAGCATGCGCCCTCTTGCCGTGGCACGAACCTTCACACGATAGAAA
>JAICJW010000375.1 GCA_025928215.1 Chloroflexia bacterium
GAACGCCCATCGGAGGTTCCGTATTGCTGTTTTTGACGCGAAGATTGGCTGATGTCGTGGAAGGAACGTCCCTGAATGGCGCTCGCTGACCTGCTGCCCCTGCTCCGCGATCAACCATGGTTTACTGAGCTGGTTGCGGCGATCGAGCGGGGCGACGGCGGTGGGATTCCCTTGCCCGGATTGACCGTCGCCGCGCGTCCGTATGTCGAAGCGGCGGTCGTGGCTTCGCTCGGTCAGCCGGTACTGATCGTCACGTCACGGCCTGACCGGGCGCAGGAGTTGATTGAGGCAATCGGCGCGTATCTGCCGCCTGCCGCTGTCGCGCTCTGCCTGTGGCAGACGCCGGATGCGCTTCCGTACGAAGTGCTGCCGCGCGATCCCGCCACCGCCGCGCCGCGCCTGAATATCCTCCATCGCCTCGCAACGGCGCGCGAAGACGGTGCCTGCCCGGTCGTCGTCTCGGCGGCGGGTGGTCTGATGCGCCCCGTCATGCCAATTGAGGAATTGCGGCAGCATACGACGCGCTTGCGCGTTGGCACGCGGTTCAATGAGCGAGAACGGCTCGCGGAATGGATTGCCTGGGGCTATACGACCGAGCCGCTCGTCGAGCATCCCGGACAACTCTCCCGGCGCGGCGGCATCATTGATATTTTCCCGCCGACGATGGACAGCCCGGTGCGTATCGAACTCTTCGGCGACGAGATCGAGAGCATTCGCCAGTTCGATCCAGCGACGCAGCGTTCGTCCGGTCGTGTGGATCGTGTCGCGATCATTCCGCCGGTCGAGTTGCCGCCGTGGCGGGCATCCGTCGCCGCTGCCGCGCTCAAGGACATTGACCTCAATGGCCTGCGGCCGGAAATCATCGCGGAATGGGAGCGGCACCGCGCCCTTCTGGATCGGGGCGAGGTGCCGCCGCTCGGCGACGGGCCGCTGATCCCCTATTTCCTGCCGGAAATGACAACGCTCCTCGACGCGCTCCCGGAGGACGCGCTGGTGATCGTGGATGAGCCGGGTGCCGTTCGTCTCGCCGGAACGCAACTCGCGACGCAGGCGGAGGAGTTGCGGATGCAGTTCGTGCAGGGTGGCGAACTGCCGGGCAATATCCGCACGCCCTATCTCCCCTGGGGCACCGTGCAGGAGCGTATCCGCGCGCGGACGCATCTTGACGTCGGCTCATCGGAGGAGACGCCCGGCACCGAAGATGAGCGTTTGGCGCTCGGCAGCCTCGGTTTCGATCCCGCGCCGATGTTCGGCGGCCGCCTCGATCAGGCAATCGAGGCGATCCGAAGCGCGTCCGTGGCAGGCGAGCGCGTCGTGATCGCGACGAATCAGAATCAGCGCCTGCGCGAACTGCTGCTCGAAAATGATCTCTATCCGATGACGCGCACGAACTGGCCCCGCGCCTCCGCCAGTGCCGCGCCGCTCGCCCATCTCGCGCCGCCGCCCCACGGGGGGATCGAACTCGTCCATGCCGCGCTGCCCGTCGGGTGGCGTAGCGCGCCGCTTGGCACGCTTCTCCTCTCCGACCGCGAATTGTTCGGCGTGCAGACGGTTGTGCGGCGGCCGGCTCGCCGCTCGCAGACCGCCGCCCGCGCGTTCATCGAGGGTCTGGTGGAGGGGCAGTACGTTGTCCATATCGAGCACGGCGTCGGCCTCTATCGTGGCCTCGTGACGCTGACAACGAGCGGCGCGGCGCGAGAATATTTGCTGATCGAGTACGCGGGCGCGGACCGCCTCTATGTTCCCGTGGACCAGACCGACCGCGTCGCGCCGTATCAGGCGGGCGGCACGGAGCCGACGGTGCATAAACTGGGCGGCGGCGAATGGGCGCGCACCAAGAGCCGCGTCAAACGCGCCGTGCTCGATCTCGCGGACGACCTCGTGAAACTCTACGCGGCCCGCGAAACCGCCGTGCGCCCTAGTTACGGGGAGGATACGCCGTGGGACAATGCGCTCGCCGATTCGTTCCCGTACGAAGAGACCGCCGATCAGCAGCGCGCGATCACCGAGGTGCAGCGCGATCTCGAAGAGACGGAACCAATGGACCGGCTCTTGTGCGGCGATGTCGGTTTCGGCAAGACGGAAGTCGCCCTCAGGGCGGCATTCAAAGTCGTCAATGCCGGCCAGCAGGTCGCGGTGCTTGTGCCAACGACGGTGCTCGCCTTGCAGCATTACCGGACATTCCGCGAGCGGTTGGCCGCGTTCCCGGTGCGGATCGAGATGCTCTCGCGCTTGCGCTCGGCGCGCGAGAATGAGACGACGGCGAAGGCGCTGGCGGAAGGCCAGATTGACATCGTGATCGGCACGCACCGCCTGTTGCAGAAGGATATCCGCTTCAAACGGCTCGGCCTCATTATCGTGGACGAGGAGCAGCGCTTCGGCGTGCGCCACAAGGAGCGGTTCAAGCAGATGCGCGCGGAGGTGGACGTGCTCACGCTCTCCGCGACGCCGATCCCGCGCACCCTGCACCTCTCGCTGATCGGTGTGCGCGATCTATCGCTGATTCAGACGCCACCGGAGGAGCGGCTGCCCGTCCGCACGTTCGTCACACCGTACACGGAGAGCATCGTGCGCGAAGTGATCCTGCGCGAGTTGGACCGCGACGGGCAGGTCTTCTTCGTGCATAACCGCGTGCAGAGCATCCCGCACTATTTCAAAATGCTCACCGACCTCGTCCCGGAGGCGCGTATTGGCATCGGCCACGGCCAGATGGAGCAGGGGAGACTTGAAGAGGTGATGCTCAAGTTCGTGCAGCGCGAGTTCGATCTGCTTCTCTGCACGACGATCATCGAGTCGGGCCTCGACATCCCGAATGCGAACACGCTGATCGTGGACGACGCGACGAACTACGGGCTGACGCAACTCTACCAACTGCGCGGTCGCGTCGGGCGTTCATCCAACCGCGCGTACGCCTACTTCCTCTACGACCCGACGAAGCCAATGACCGCCGAGGCGCAGCAGCGGCTCGAAGCGATCCAGGAGGCGACCGACCTCGGCGCGGGCTTCCAACTGGCGATGCGCGATCTGGAGATTCGCGGCGCCGGCAATATCCTCGGCGCGGAACAGAGTGGACATATCGCATCGGTCGGCTTCGATCTCTACACCCGGCTGCTCCATGCGGCGGTGGAGGAGGCGCGTACGGGAGAAGTGACACCGGAGGAACGCCCCGTCTCGCTCGACGTACCGGTGACGGCATTTCTGCCGCCCTCCTATGTGCCAGACGATCCGCTTCGCATCACGCTCTACCGGCGCATCGCCGATCTGGACACGCTCGTTGGCGTGGACGAGATGGCGCAAGAACTGGCAGACCGCTTCGGCCCGGTGCCGCCGCCCGTCACCGGTTTGCTCGATCTTGTGCGCTGGAAAATCCGGGCACGCAATGTCGGCATCGAGGTCATCAACCAGATCGAACACGAAATCGTTCTACGCCCGGTCCCGACGGCCCGCATCAATCAATCCCGCCTGCTCCGTCAGTTCGGCCGTGAAATCCGCTTCACCCCGAACACCGTCCGCCTCAACGCCCGCCATCTACCCGACTGGCGCGCCGCCCTGAACACGACCTTGACGGAGATCGAAGCGGCCGCCGCACAGACGCTTCCCGCGCTTGCAGCGGCCGGTGTGGGATCGCGCGAATCGTAGCGAGCGAACATTGCCACATGCGAGGGAAATGATTGCTCGCCTGAGTACAGAGCCTCGCCCAAATGGCGTCCAGAAACTTGCCGCCGATAATGGGTATTGTGTCCGAGTCAGCCATTACTGGATTGTCTCCGAAATCCCTGATGCCACCCAGGTCAACATTGGTAGTCGGTCGTTGCGGTTTCGATGGAGGGGAAACGGGCGTGTGTGCTTACCAGGAGCGCCTCGCTCATGTCACAGATCGCCGCGACGTTTACGAACGGTATCTTGACGTATCCTTCGAGATGGCGCTGGCCGGGCCAGCCGAGACCGATCACCGCGACATTCAGCCTGTCGTTCGCCCCGACGCTCAGGAAACACTCCTAGCAGGCAGCGATGCTCGTCCGCGTTCACATCGTCTGGCTATAGTCCCGTCGTACCATCTCCTCCCAGCGCGTCTGCGCGATTACCGGGTAGCGGCGCGCCGTCTCCGATGCATCGAATGCCATGTCCCGCGTGTCCATCACCACCCCCGCCGCGATCTGCCGCGCGATCCCCGGCTTCATCGGGCGCAGCAGTACGGCCATCGTCCGCATCACCGGCAGCGGCACCGCGCTCACCTTGCCCGCCTTCTCGATGACGTGCGCGAAGATCCCTGCCACCTGCCGCATCGTCAGGTTCTCCGGCCCGCCCACCTCGATCACCTCGCCACATAGGGCCGTATCTACCACCGCCAGTGGCTCTCCCTACGGTTTGGTGAAGCCCGGTCGGAGCAATCCAACGGCGGTATCATTACGCTATGAACAATCCGATCCCTTTCCCTACCGATTTGCTCCCGCACGCTGCCGGTTTGCGCCTCGAAGACGTCCTCCATCTGGA
>JAICJW010000477.1 GCA_025928215.1 Chloroflexia bacterium
CAGGCCGTTCTTGCTGCAAGGTGTTCTTGGCGATCACTGCCAGAACGATGTAGCCGCCAACCGCGCTCGCCATAAACAGTGTATCGAGCCAGCGGCGGCGCAGCGCGAACGCGATGCACCATGCCGTGCCAATCGCCGTGATGACCACATCCGAGCCAAGGAGCGAGACGGCGGTCACGATGGCGACGGGGAACGATGCAGTAGAGAGGTGAATAGACCGCAATGTGGAATGGTCGAAGGCGCGCGTCGTCTGATGGCGCACGGCGTGGCCTAACAGCAGAAAAAGGAGCGCGGAGAGCAGGCCGGTACAAACGAGGGCGATGAGGGGCGCGTTCATGATTGCGCGGCCCGCGGAGCGATCGGCACGCGACGGTAACGGAGCGTGTAGGTGGCGCAAAGGGCGATCTGCTTTCTTCATGGATGCGCGGGCCTGATCGTGCCGCGCTGGCCCAGCCTTAGCCGCATTCCCATCAAGAGTATATCGCGGGGTGTCGTGAGAACGCACGCCTTATGCCGTTGAACGAATCGTCAGGACGGGTGGAGTCGGTACGCTGTTTCACGACATCTCACGCTGCTACCGTTCTCCGCATACCGGGGCGCGATGGTTGGAACGCCATATGCCCCGAACGAGCGGAGAGGATGGAGTGAGTATCGTGCAAACGCCTCATACAGTGGATGAAGCGTCGGTCATCGTGATCGGGCGGGCGGGCGCCATTACCAACGGCTTCGTCTCGGCAGTTGAGGCGGAGGGATGGCGGTGGGAGGAGACGCCGGACGTCCTCACGCTTTTCGCACGGCCGCTCCCGTCGCGCGCCGTGCTTGCCATGCCGATCCCCGTCTTCACCCCGACCGCGTATGCGACGATTCGGCACCTGACGGATAACCTCGCCCTCCCTGTGGTCGTCTTCAGCGCCGAGTGCGGGCCGGAGGTTGTCAATGCCGCACTTCGGGCGGGTGCGGACGACTTTCTGCCCCTGCCCGTCATGATCGAGGAGATGATCGCACGGCTCACCGCCGTCATCCGTGTCCGCTTCGGCGCGCGGGATGAACGGGTACGCCAGCGGCCACCGGACAACCTTTCCTTTCTCCATGAGACGCGCACCGCACGGCGCGCAGCGGGACGTCGTTCGTAAAACATCAGTCGTTTCCACGCGGGCAACGAGCGTCAATCTGATGAGCTGGGAACGCACGCGTGAGGCGCCGACGCAAGAGACCGCATTCTGAACGATCCGTCAGCGAAACGCCTCGGCGGTGACGTCAACATACCGTCAGCGAATGGTACGTTGACCCCAAGGATCGTTGGAAAAGCCTTGATTGCATTGGCTGGAAGGAGGGATGGCAATAGGACGAAAGTAGTCCTTGATACTACGTACACCTCTAAGCGACAATTCGAGCATAGTTCATATCGTATTAGATGTCCGCGTCATAGCTAACTATCTTGACAGACTAGGTATCTCGCGGTAAAAGTGACGCGGCAGTAACAGAATTCCGCCTCCACGTCATGGAGTCGAAATACATCTGAATGTACGATGAGTTGACAGCCGCTGAGTGCCAACAACACTCCCTAACCTAGTCGCGTACGCTGTTCAGACCGTAGCCCGATATTTTCGGGGCGGACGAGGCTGGGAAACTTACGGATCGCTCGGCATACGAGCGAGGGCCGCTTGATCGGTAACACGTGAGAAGGATGACGAATGATCACGAAGAAGAGTGCAATAGTGGAGGCGTCCGACTGGCAGGGCAACCGCACCGACCTCGATCAGCGCCTTCCGGCACCCCCGCTGCTGACGCAGGCGGAGCGTCACCAGATGCTGGTTGAGTGGAATGACACCGTCGCCGCGTACCCGCGTGATGCATGCCTCCACCAGCTCATTGAGGCGCAGGTGGAGCGCACACCGGGCGCGACAGCGGTGCGTTTCGCGGGTGAGCAGTTGACCTATCAGGAGCTGGATCGGCGGGCGAATCAACTGGCGCACCATCTCCGGGCGCTCGGCGTGGGGCCGGAAGTCCTGGTGGGGCTGTGCGTGGAGCGCTCGCTGGAGATGATGATCGGCTTGCTGGGTATCCTCAAGGCGGGCGGCGCCTATGTGCCGCTGGATCCCTCCTACCCCAAAGAGCGGCTCGCCTTCATGCTTGCTGACAGCCAGGTAACGACCTTGCTGGCAATGCAGGCGACCCGCGCGGGGCTGCCTCCGTATGGCGGAACGCTGATCGCGCTGGACACGGATTGGGCAGTCATTGCGGCGGAGCCGAGCGAGCATCTGGAGAACCGGACGACTCCCGAGAACCTCGCCTACGTGATGTATACCTCCGGCTCGACCGGCACCCCAAAGGGCGTCGCCATCGAACACCGAGGGCTTGTCAACTACCTGTACTGGTGCAGCCAGGCGTATGCGGTCGCGGACGGTCGGGGGGCACCCGTCCATTCATCCATTGCCTTCGATCTGACGATCACCGGCCTCTTTGCGCCGTTGCTCGTCGGGCGCACGACGTGGCTTCTTCCCGAAACGGGCAGCATCGAAGCGCTGAGCACGCTGCTTCAGCAAGAGAGCGATTTCAGCCTCATCAAGATCACCCCTTCGCACCTGCAACTGCTCAGTCAGCAGTTGCGCCCCGAGGATGTTGCCGGTCGAACCAGGACCTTTGTCATCGGCGGCGAAAACCTCACCGCCGCGATGATCGCCTACTGGCAGGAGTTTGCCCCGGAAACCGTCCTGATTAATGAATACGGGCCGACCGAGACGGTTGTTGGCTGCTGCGTCTACCGGGTGCCGCCCGCAACGCATGCTGCGGGGTCTATCCCGATTGGGCGACCGATTGCGAACACCCAACTCTATATTCTCGACGAGAATCGAGAACCCGTCGCCATCGGCACGCCCGGCGAGTTGTATATCGGTGGTGCGGGGGTGGCACGCGGCTACCTCAACCGCCCCGACCTCACCGCCGCCCGCTTCCTCCCCGATCCCTTCTCCGCCACCCCCGGCGCACGCCTCTACAAGACGGGCGATCAGGCGCGCTACCAGGCGGATGGGACGATCGAGTATCTCGGTCGGCTC
>JAICJW010000224.1 GCA_025928215.1 Chloroflexia bacterium
GCCGGAGATGCCGCCGCGGCGGGCTTCGTCGCCGCCGTTGTGGCGGCGGTAGTCGCGGTCGGCGCGGTGCTGCTCCCACCGCATGCCGCGAGGAGCGCGCTGACGGCCGCCGCGCTGCTGGCGACGAGAAACCGCCGCCGGGTAAATGCCTGTTTCATCGAACCATCCACTGCGGAACCTCCTTCATACCTCACCCTCAACCCCTCTCCATCACTCTCGGATCGAAGAACGGATGCGGTCCGTCTGGCGATGGAGAGGGGAGCCATCCATTTTGTGACCGGTTTTATCCTACTCGATAGTGTGCCACCTTTTCTTCATCCAATGCAACGCCCAACCCCGGTCGCTCGGTCGGTCGGGCGCTGCCGCCGGTGATCGGCAGCGGTTCAGCGAGCACATCGTCCTCGTAGAAGAAAGGGCTGAGGATGTCGCAGGGGAACTCCTCCGCGCCGATCCCCGGCGTCGCCATCGCGAGGTGGATCATCGCCGCGTTCGCGATCCCTAATTCGAGATTGCTCCCAATTGTGCACGTCAATCCAGCGGCCTCCGCGACCGCCGCCACTTTGCGCGCGGGGCCGATGCCGCCGCCTTTGCCGATGTAGACGGAGAGCACATCGGCGGCACCGGCGCGCACCACCGCCATCGCGTCTTGCAAGGTGTAGACACTCTCATCCGCCATCACCGGCACGGAGACATGGGCGCGCACATCGCTGAGCCAGGCGACATCGAGGTCCGGCACCGGCTGTTCGGCGAAGTAAATATTGAACTCCTCCAATCGCCGGATCGTGCGGATCGCCGTCCGGGCTGACCAGCCGCCGTTCGCGTCCACGCCGAGCCGCACATCGGGGCCAACCGCCTCCCGCACCGCCCGCACCCGCGCGATGTCCTCCTCCGGCTCGATACCGACCTTCACCTTCATCGTCCGAAAGCCTTGCGCCACCGCCCACGCGGCGATTTCGGCGGCACGTTCCGGAGCGAGGCCGGAGACGGAGTATTTCGTCGGCACAAAATCGCGCACCGGGCCGCCGAGGAGCCGGTAGACCGGCAACCCGACCGATTTGCCGAGCAGGTCCCAGAGCGCGATCTCCAGCCCCGATTTCGTGAACGGATTATTGGCGACCGCCGTGCGCATCGTCGCCGTCAACCGCTCGACTTCCGTTGGGTTCTCGCCGATCAGGCGGGGCGCGATGTACCGCGCGATGATGTGCGCGGCGGTCACCTGATCCTCGCCGCTCCAGCCCGGCGTGCAGGAGACTTCGCCCAGCCCGGTCAACCCCTCGTCCGTATGTATCCGCACGAGCAGGAAGGGAGAGGTGAGGTGGGAGCCGCGCGCGCCACGGGTCGCGCGGGTCGGCTCGATCGGTATCTGGATCGGGATCGTCTCGATGCGGGTAATCTTCATGTCGCAATGGCCCCCGCCGCGTCATAGAACGCCGTGAACGCCTCGCTGACCGCGCGCGCCGCCGCCGCGAGGTAGGCGCGCCCGCGTTCGGCGGTGGCGCGATCCGGGCTGTCCGAGTACCCATCCATTTCTTCCCAGCGGCCGTGGAATTCGGCGCGATACGCCCGGTGGCCGCGCGGATCGGAGCCGGTGACATCGTCGCGGTGCGGGCGCGGCTCCCGCACGAGGTCCGGCTGCAACGCGAGGACGAGCGATGCTTCGAACGCCCCGGCGTGCCCCGGCAAGCCGCCCGGCAGATGTGCCTCCTCAGCGACGAGCGCCTCCCAGGCGATGTCCCAATATGAGGCGGCGGCGATGTGCGCCGGGTGCGTGCGGGCAAGATCGCGCGCCACGAGTTGGACTAACTCGTCATTGCCCCCGTGGCCGTTGACGATGAAGATACGGCGGAAGCCGTCCGTGATCAGCGTTTCCACGAGATCATGCAGCACGCGATAGTACGTCTCCGTGCCGAGCGACATCGTGCCCCCGAAGGGCAGATGGTGATGCGACGAGCCAAAAGGGAGGGTAGGCGCGACGACCACCGGCAGCGCATCGGCGACGAGTGCGGCGGCTTCGCGCGCGATCTGCTCGACGGCGTAGCAATCCGTACCGACGGGCAGATGCGGCCCGTGCTGCTCGGTCGCGCCGACCGGGAAGACCAGCAGCGCATCCGGCGCGATCGCGCGCAGCTCCGCGCGGGTGAACTCCTGAAAGAGTAGTCGGCGCTCCATCGGTCGGATACCCCCTGCATGAGTAGTCAGTAGCCGGTAGTCAGTAGTCAGAACGGGACCGAATCCTCTGACTACTGGCTACCGGCTACTTCGGAAAGGAACCGCGTAATGACATTGCTCGTGATGCGCGAGATCTGCGCGTCCACGAGCAATGAGGACGGATAGGTGATCGAGCCGGCGGAGAAGACCGCCCCGCCGCCCTCCGGTGCGTCATAGTAAACCATCTCCGCGCCGCCCTCGTCCGGGTTCGTTCCTTTGGCGAGCAGCACGGTGTTCGGCGGCGAGGAAGCCGTCATCTTGTCCGTCTCGTGGCCGGACGCGCCGCCGTGACAGCGTTCGTGCTGGCTCTCAGTGCCGAACAGATCGCCCGCATGCAGCCCCGTCCCGGCGAAGATCCAATGACCCGCATCGCGCACCTGATACGGCGCGGCGGTCATGATCCCCGCGTGCGTCGTCACGACGCCGGTGAGATTCGCCTCGCTCTCCACCGAGCGATGGAAGCGGCTTTCGAGATACGCGCCGGGATTATTGGGGTCGGCCATCCCCAACTCGCCCCCGCCGCTCGACAGATGGGTCTTGAAGCGCATCGTCGCGTCATCGAGGAACTCGATCTCGCAGTTTAGCCCGTTGCCGCCGAGATACATCAGCCGCCCACCGCGCCGGTACACCCACTCCTTCACGCGCTCGTACATCGCGCGGGACCAGTACTCCGGGTGCGTGCTGATGATGAGGATGCGATAGGCATCGAGGTCGAGATCGCCCGCATGCAACTGGTAATCCGCGTAGAAATCGTACCCGAATCCCTCGCGCTCCAGCCAGCCGAGCAGCCGCCACTCCGCCGGGGCGAGATGGTTCGGTTGCCGCCCGGTAATCATATCCGTGACCTCGGTGCCCTCCGGCACGACGTTGAATGGTTCCGGGCGCTCCATCGAGAGCGGCGCATACGCGTCGTCCGGGAAGCCCCACTCGCGAAAGGCGCTCTCCGTCCGGTAGCGCAGCAGGTCCTGCCGCCCATTGACAATCGGCGCGTCGGGCAGCCGGGTGCTGTTGATGTAGTTGCTGCGCCCGCCGAAGTTGTTGTAGGCGTTCCAGGTATTCGTCGAGGCGAGGACGGCGATCGGCGCCTGTGGCGACGCGGGGGCGACGACCCAGGGGAAGGAGAAGAACGCGCCGGACTCGGTTTTCGCCTGGAAGTAGTAGAGGCCGGAGCGTTCCGGTGCGGTCGCGAACTGCGTCAGGTCGGGGTTGCCGTAGCCGACCTTGTTCCACTCCACGCCGGTCTGCGTGTAGTCACCGTCCGGGGTGATCTGCATGACGGCGCGCGGGCAATGCTCATCGTACCAGCCGAGCAGACGAACGAACTCCTTGCGTTCACCGTAGCGCCAGAGGCTCAATTGATACGACTCCACGGAGTGAACGCGGAACTCTGTCTGCTCGCCGGAGCGGGACCATTTCGGCCACGCGTAGCCGTAGAGGGTGTCCGACAGGAGCCGGAACTGATACGCCACTTCCGCCGCCACGTCACACCGCACACTCTTGCTGCCGAAACCCGGCTTGACGAGCGTCACCCGATACTGCCCCGGCGCGATCGCCGCGAACACTTCCCCACGCGGCGTCGAGCGGACGACCGCGACCATCTCCCCGTCGCGCTCGAACTCGATCAGCGCGTCCGCCAGCGCGACATACCGTTCGTCGCTTACATACCCAACGAGCATCCCGCCCCCCTCGATGAAGCAGACATGATGAGACGCAAAGCGCAGTGCGAAGATGGCGTCATGAAACTCCGTTCCATCCTATGGAGATTGACGCACCCTGTCAAGGCGTCTCTGGTGACATGCTTGTATACGGGGGATAGTACAAACGATGATGCCTTCAGGCTTACCCCTAGACCACGATCCGCGCCTCATCAACCGCGTACCGCTGTATGGCCTCCAAATCAAGTTCGACGCCAAGCCCCGGCCCCTGCGGGACGAGGACCTGCCCCTCCGCGAACCGGAGCGGCTCGGTGATGCAGTCATCCACGCGCAAGGTCTCGCCGCAAATATCGCTCGTCAGCGTCATCGCCTTGCAGGCGGCGCAGATGTGCGCGTACGCCGCCTCCGAGATGCCGAGGCCGACGCCGGAGCCGTGCCACGTCGGAATGCCCGCCGCCTCCGCAATGCTCGCCAGTTTGTACGTGTTGACGAGGGGCCCGCCGATATTCAGCCAGTCGCACGCCTCGTGCTTGACCGCCTCGAAGACATCGGTCGCGACGTTGAGATGGAGCGCAATGGGGATGGACATTTTCTGCCGCGCCAGCGCGTACCAATCGAGATTGCGGTGGTTGAACGGGCTTTCGAAGCATTCGACATTATGCAGGCCGCGCTCGCGCATCCGCTCAACCAACTCGAAGAGGCGGAAGGGCTGATGGAAGCGCTGGTTCGGGTCAATGTTGACGCGCAACTGATCGCCGACCGCTTCCCGGATCGCTTCCAGTCGCTCGATCAGCGGGTCGTCCGCCGTCGCCTTCATCTTCAGGACGCGATACCCCTGCGCGACCGCCTGCCGCGCCGTCTCTGCCGCGTCTTCGGGCGTCATCCGCCCCGAGCAGCGGGAGACGGGCACGCGGTCGCGGTACGCGCCGCCGAAGAGGCGATAGAGCGGCACCTTGAGCGCCTTGCCGATCAGGTCGTAGAGCGCCATCTCGTACCCCTCGTAGACGGACGGATTGGCGAACCACATCGTTTCGAGCGGCAGTTCCTGCATATTGAACGACCAGAGATCGCGCCCCTCGAAGAACCCCGCAACCTGCCGTACGGCATGCTGCGTGATCCCCTTCGGCACCTCACCGAGGCCGATCAGACCTTCGTCGGTGTGCAACCGGATGAGGACAATCGGGAAGTCCGGCCAATGGAGACGTACCCACGTCCCGCCATAGACATACCCCTCCGGGTTGTATTGCGGGCTATGCCACGCGCCCTCATGCAGCGGGACGATGACCGAGAACGTCTCGACGCGGGTAATCTTCATGGGAAGCATACTCCGTGGGCTGAGGGGATTGCGCACCTGACCGTGTGGCCAGGCGGTAGCTACGTGCGACCGCCGCACTATAGAAAACGTCCCTTACGATGTCAAGGAGCACATCCAATAGCCGCGCTGGCGTGGTACTATCTCGACCGCATCCATAATCCTACGCACTTGTTCAAGTGCAACCAACTTGGTAATATGGCAACGACAGCTCAGGGTGCCCATCACAAACATGACGCCCTGTGCGTCCAATTACGTGGTGAGGAAGACTAGCACCGATCGAAAGGAGGGTTCCAGCAACCGGCATACTAAGGAGAGCGATGCGCCGTGCCGCATCGCGACGCGACAACGTCATTGGGAAGAGGGGAATTCATGAAACGACAGTTTGGACTCGTCACTATTCTCGCCTTGATCGCCACATTCGTCTTTGGCAGCGCCGGGACGGTTGGAGCGGCAGGCTCGACGGTGGTTGTGACACCAACAAATACGCAGGGCTGGTCCACGGCGGACACGCGGCCGGGTGGCGCGGTGAATTTTGTCGTGGACGCGACAGCTCCACGGGGAGCAGGCGCGCTTCAGTTGACAACAGATGCGATGACCACGGCCAAAGCACAATATCTGCATGCAGCAAATACGCCGCTTAGTTCGGTCATGGAGTTGAGTTACTACACCAAGCAAGTAAGTGCGTTATTCCCCGGTGGCGATCCTTCGTATCAGTTGCCCGTCCTTCTGAGTGGCACAGGCGGATTTACAACATTGGTCTTTGAGCCGTACGAAAACGGTGTAGTAACCCCGGGGTCTTGGCAAAGTTGGGACGTTGCTGCGGGACAATTCTGGTCCAGCAGATCGTTTAGCGACGGAACGTGTACGGTCGTTGCCGGCAGTGGAGGCGCGCCTTTCTATACATTGGCAGGCCTCCAAGCCATGTGCCCGAACGCACAGGTCACAGGATTCGGTGTGAACATTGGGTCAAACAATCCGTCCTATAACGTCGAGACCGATCTCGTTGACTTCAATGGCACGACGTACGACTTCGAGCTGAATACGGTCGCGACGAACAAGGATCAGTGCAAGGACGGCGGCTGGCAGAACTTCAACCCGCCAGCGGGTCCGTACAAGAATCAGGGGCAGTGCGTCTCGTCCACTAACCACCAATAGGGCGACGAACACGACCTGAACCGAGAGACCTTCATGCTGGGGCGGGCCGTCAGGCTCGCCCCGCTGTTGTGCCCGTGATTGATGCTTGACAAGGGCGACAAAGGCCATAAGATGGAAAGCAGTTTCACGATAGCGGCATGACGGCGAAAGGCGTACGCGATGAGTGGCGATTATCAAGTGCGTGCATTGGCGCGCGGCCTCGCGATCCTCACCTCCTTCACGCTCACGCACCCGGAGCAGTCGCTGACGGCGATCAGCACGCGGCTCGGGTTGGCCAAGGGAACGGCGGTGCGGTTGCTCACGGTCTTGGAGGAGCACGGATTCGTGGAGCGGGCGGCCTCCGAGCGATACCGGCTCGGCGTGCGCCTCTTTGAACTCGGCAGCATCTACGGGCAGACCTTCTCCATCGAGCAGGCCGCCCACCCCGCGCTGGATTCGCTGGCGCGGGAGTGCGAGCAGACGGCGAACCTCGGCATCCTCAATGAGGGGCAGGTCGTGCATATCGCCGTCGTGCCGCCGCAGCGCCCGATCCATTTCGCGGGGCAACTCGGGGCGCGCGAGCTTGTCCACTGCACCGGGCTTGGCAAAGCGCTGATCGCCGATCTCGCGCCCGAGACGATCGCGGCCATCGTCTCGGAGCATGGCCTACCGAGCCGCACGCCGAAGACGATCACGACCGTGGACGTGCTGCACGACCGGCTCGCCGTCGTGCGCGAGCGCGGCTACGCGACCGACGACGAGGAATCCTTTCTCGGCCTAACGTGCGTCGCCGCGCCGATCCGTGACGCGACGGGCGCGACCGTCGCCGCAATCAGCGTCTCCGGCACGACGACAGAGTTCGCGGCGACCGATTACGCGCCCGCCGTCCTCGCTGCCGCCACCACCGTTTCGCACCGTCTCGGCTACGGCGTCCGGGCGAAGATAGAGGGACTGAGAAGTGAGGACTGAGAATGGGGAGGGCGCATGCTATGCGTCCCTACGACTCCCCTCTCCATCGCCAGACGGATCTTCGCGCGGTCGAAGCGTCGGGGCGATGGAGAGGGGCCGGGGGTGAGGAAATAATGAGCACAGAGCGCGACACGGAACTCTTCGACTTCATGCAGCGCGAACTCTACGTCTCCGTTCTCTCCGATGTTCTCGACCGCCTCGGCTATCGCGAGCAGGCGATGGACGCGACGATCCGCCCGATCTACAC
>JAICJW010000593.1 GCA_025928215.1 Chloroflexia bacterium
CGGCGATTGGCGCAAGGTCGAGGTCCCACACGGAATCGGGCACGCTCACGCACGCGAAACGAACGCCGCTCCGATGAGATGAATCACCGGTGGTTGTCACCTCGTCCAGCATCGCCAGCAGCTCCGGTTCGTCCGCAAGCGGCAGGACATCGCACAGTCGCACGCCACTGACGACGAGCGCGCGGTATTCCGGTGCGAGAATGGCGCGGAAGCCTATATTGGCGGCATACACGGTCGTCGTAAGATCGAACACGACCGCGCCGATGGGGAGGTGTTCGAACACACGCGCAATCGTCGCTGTCTCCGCGTCGGCTTCGGGCCGAGCAGATGAGTGAGCGACCCATGCGCGCCGCGTATGTGCCGAGGTCTCGATGCCTTGACCCTCCTCTATATTTCATTTACAATCATGTACGTTCGCTTTCGTGCAGGTAGTATACGCCAGTTTGCCCGACAATTGAAGGGGACTATGCCGCGAAAACCCTCGCTCGAAGCGACGATCGAGACGCCAAATAATTGGATTGGTGTCGCGCCCCCGGATGTCTTCCGAACGCGGTTGTTGCTGCTGCGCGTCATGGTCGTCGTCAATCTCCTGCTCGGATTCAATTATCTGATCTGGCGCTACCTCTATTCGATCAATATTCACGCGCTCTGGTTCGCCATCCCGATGATCGTCGCGGAGACGTATAGCATTTTCGGCAACGTGCTCTTCTGCGTCACGATCTGGAAGCCAACGCAGCGCCACCCGGTGCCGCTCTCGGCCTTCATCCTCGCCTTTCGCCGCATGCATGGCCGACTCCCCACCGTTGGGGTGTTTATTACCGTGTATAACGAACCGGTCGAACTTGTCCGCGCGACGGCGGAGGCGGCGATGGCGATGCGCTATCCGCCGATGATCCCCGTGACCGTCTACGTGCTCGACGACGGCGACAATGCACGGATGGCAGCGATGGCATGGGAGATCGGCTGCCAGTACATCACGCGCGGTGAGGCGTGGCAGGGCAAGGTGCGCCACGCGAAGGCCGGCAATCTGATTAATGCCTTATGGCAGCAATCCGGCGAGGACTTTGTGCTGATTCTCGATGCCGATCAGATCGTGCTGCCCAATTTCCTTGAAGAGAGCCTCGGCTACTTCGCCGATCCCGAAGTCGCGCTCGTCCAGACGCCACAATACTTCGGCAATGTGCCGGCCGGCGACCCATTCTGCTCCCGCGCGGAAATCTTCTATGGCCCGATTCAGCAAGGAAAGGACGGCTGGAACGCCGCCTTCTTCTGTGGCTCGAACGCGATCCTCCGCCGCGACGCGCTGCTCCACATGGGCATGGTCAATTTCGCGGAGGAAGTGGCCAAACACGGCATCGAGTCCGCGTTGGATGGCGGCGAAGCGGTGCCCATCCGCCCCTTCGCGACGATCAGCGTGACGGAAGACATGGCGACCTGTCAGCGCCTTCATTCGCTGGGCTGGAAAACCGTCTTTCATCCAAAGGTGCTTGCGGTCGGGCTTGCGCCGGACGAGTGGCGCTCCGCGTTGCCGCAGAAGCTGCGGTGGGCGCAGGGGACGCTCCAGGTGTTGCTGCGCGAGAATCCGCTGACGTACCGCCCGCCGCGCGGCGCGATCAGCGCGCAAGATTACCTGA
>JAICJW010000215.1 GCA_025928215.1 Chloroflexia bacterium
CATCTGCTGGGAGCGGCGCGAGCGCTTCACGATCCACCCGACGCCGCCGGCCGAGGCGATCGCCGAGGCGCTGGCGGGTGCGCCGGGCAGCGTCTACGTCCTGGCCGACATCTCGGACTCCGGCGCGAGCGGCACGGCGGGCGACGGGACGGCGGTGTTGAAGGGACTCCTTGCCGCGAACGCGCGGTCGGCGGCGGTGGCGCAGATCATGGATCGGGAGGCAGTCGCCGCCTGCATCGCGGCGGGCGTCGGCAGCACGGTCACAGTGAGCGTTGGCGGGAAGCATGACGCCTTGCACGGCGAGCCTGTCGAAGTGACGGGGATGGTGCGGCTGATCCACGAGGGCCATTTCCCGATTGCCGGGCCGATGGGCGCGGGGACCGTCGCCAGCCGGGGAACGACGGTCGTGTTGGCGATTGACGGGCCGGACGGCATCGAATTGCAGTTGACGGAACTGCGCGGCCACCCGCACGACCTCAACTTCTTCCGCTCCTTCGGCATCGAGCCGACCGAGCGGCGTATCCTCGTCCTCAAGAGCGCCGCGCACTTCCGCGCCGCCTTCGAGCCAATCGCGACGAAAGTGATCGAAGTGGAGGCACCGGGCATCAGCAGCCCGAACCTGCACGGCTTCCCGTACCAGCGCCTCCGCCGCCCGGTCTACCCGCTCGATCCCGACGTGCAGTGGTCGCCGGAGACATGATAAGGGGCTGAGTACAGAGGACACAGATGACGTAGAGAGCACAGAGAGAATCGCCTATTTTATTGTATTCTCTGTGTCCTCTGTGTCCTCCGCGGTCTCTGTGCTTATTCTTTCTCCGCTACGGTTCGAGCCGTTGCTGCTCGGCGGCGTCCGCCATGACGACCTCCCATGCGTAGCGCATTGGCAGGAGGCGTTGCTCGCTCCAGGCGATGCGCTGGTCGGCGTAGTGCGGGCTGCCGGGGTGGCCATTCGCGCCGAGCGGCACGACCCAGCCACTCTTCTCCCAGTCCGCGCAGTCGAAGCAGTAGCGATTGACGGACATGCCAGTGATGGTGAAGTCGCCCGCGCCGAAGCCGTTGTAACTGCCGCATTGCGGCGTGTCGCCATCGCCACCGACGCCGACGGCGGGTGGATTGAGCGTCGCCGCAAGATCGGGGAAGGTCGCGGCGAGGGTGTGCTGTGGGTTCGTCTGGTGAATCGCGCTCCATTGCCACGCCGCCATATCGTCGCCACAGCGCGCGCTGAGCCAGTCCGTCGCGCGCTGTAGGGCCGTCGCGAGCACGGAGAGCCACGTCTTGCCCGCAGGGAGGAGCATCGTGTCGTTCGCTTCCATAAGGGCGAGGAGCGTCGTGCGGAGCCGGGTGGCGAGCGGGAGCGCCTGCGCGATGGGGGAGGCGGCGGGCGTCCCGGCGAGGGCGGCGAGCGGCCCACTCTCCAGCACGACGCTGATTGTCTGCTCGCGCCAGACGGCGTAGAGCGCGGCGCCTACACTCTCCGGCCCCATCACGCCATCCCACGCCTGCAATTGCTCCTTTGCCGCCGCTGAACGGTCATCGAGCGGTTCGAGGCGATCGAGCAGGGCGACGAAGGCGCGGCTCGGAATGGAGAACTTCTCGGCGTGAATCGTCTCCATCGTCTCCCGCGTCGCGCCGGTCATATCGGTGAGGCGGTCGGTGAGCCGCTGCGCGCGGAATGGCGGCGCGAAATCGAGGCAGATCGGATACGGGTAATCATCGCCGACGATGCGATTGTTCGCGGTGGCGAAGAAGCCCGCGTGCGGGTTCGTCATCCGGGGCAGGTTGGCGTGGGGGATGCGCCCCTCCCACTCATGCTCGCCCGTCCAGCCCGGCACGGGCAGCCAGAAGTTCGCGTCGCTGCGGATCGGGATTTCGCCGCGCGTCAGGTAGGCGATGCTGCCGTGCCGGTCCGCCATCAGGAGGTTATTGCACGGGTCCACCCAGTCGCGCATTTTGTTGTCGAGGTCCGCGACGCTCGTCGCCGCGAGCATCGGCAGGAAGGTGCCGAAGCCGGCGTTCGGCCCGGTCGTCGCGCTGTAGCACATCGCCAGCGCGTATCCCTCCGCCGGGTCGCCGACGGCGATGGGGCCGTGCCGCGTGACGGTCACATCCACGTCAACTGGCGCGCCGCCGCGCACCTGCACCGTTTCGCGGTATCGCTCGGCCTCCTGCCATTCGCCTTTGTATTCGTAGCGCGTCGGATCGCCGGGGGCGAACCGCTCGACATAGAGGTCCTGATAATCGGCGGAGGCGTGGGTGATCCCCCAGGCGACATCCGCGTTATGCCCGAAGTGCGGGAAGGCAGGCACGCCGCCGAACGAGAAGCCGATCACATCGAATTCCGGGCAGACGAGATGATTCTGATAGTAGACATTCGGCGTGTCGAGCGCGCGATGCGAGTCGCCGCAGAGCAGCGGCTTGCCGGAGGCCGTGCGCGTGCCATGCACGGCCCAACTGTTGCTCCCCGTGCCCGTGTCCCACGCACCGGCCATCGCGTCGGCGGCGGCGCGCAGTTCGTCCGCGCCATCGGGGACGCGCGTGTACTCCATGCCGGGGGGGATAATCAGGGGGCCAGGGATGGCCGCGCCCGCCCGCAGTTTGAGCAGCAGTTCCGGCCCACCGGCGCGCAGTTGACGTACCCGCCAGAGTTTCTGCCCCCAGACACCCATCAGGACGTGCCGCACCTTATAGACGGCGGCGGCGTGCCACGGCTGCCAGAGTTCGGGGGCCGTCTCGGTCAGGTGATACTCGATCGGCAGCACGGACGTTGTCTGGATGAAGGCATTGATCCCCGCCGTATAGGCGTCGAACATCGCTTTTGTGTCGGGATCGAAGGCGGCGTAGTCGGTCTGCGCGCTCGCGCCGAGGCGGAGGCGGCGCATCAGGATGTCATGCTCCCGGCCCGTCGGACCGGCGATTTCCGCCCAGCGGCCGAGGGCGCGGCGGCGGTCGTATTCCATCTGCCAGAGCCGGTCCTGCGCGTGGACGAACCCCTGCGCGAAGAACGCGTCATGCACCGAACGGGCACGAATATGCGGGATGCCGAGCGAATCCCGCACGACCTCCACCGAATTGCCGAGGCCGTCGAGATGGATCGTTCCTGTGTGATCGGGGATCGCTGCTTGGAGATCACGCTCTTCGATGCGCATTGCCACGACTCTTCCCTCCGATGATGGCGGCTGTCAGATGCTGCATTGCGGGCACGATAGCACAGCGCGCCGGGCGGCGATAGTTTCCGGCGCGGGTGAGGGTGATCTCGCGCTCATTGCCGCCGTTCGGCGAGGCCATCACCGATCAGGCTGAGGGAGACGCCGGTGATGAGGACGGCGATACCGGGGAGCGTCGGCATCCACCACGCTTGCAGAAGGAATTGCCGCCCCTCGGCAATCATCGCGCCCCACTCGGGCGTCGGCGGTTGCGGGCCGAGGCCGAGGAAACTCAAGGTCGCGCCGGTGAGGATCGCCAGCACCATACCCGTGAAGACGTAGACGAGCGACGGCGCGATCACATTCGGCAAAAGGTGCGTGAAGATGATCCGCCGGTCGGTGCAGCCAATCGTTTTCGCCGCCTGGATGTACTCCAGGTTCCGCGCGACCAGCGTTTCACCGCGCACGAGGCGGCAATAGGTGATCCAGCCGAAGATGCCGACGGCGATGTAGAGGTTCCGCAATCCCGGCCCGAGCAGCGTCATCAGCGCGATGACGAGGACGAGAAAGGGGAAAGCGAGCAGGACATCCACGATCCGCATGACAACCGAGTCTGTCTTGCCGCCGAGATAACCTGCCGTCACACCGATCAGGCTGCCCGCGAGGAAGGGAAAGAGGACGGAGAAGAAGCCGATCTGCAAGTCCAGCCGCGTGCCGAAGATGATCCGGCTGAGTTCATCCCGCCCGAAGTTATCCGTGCCAAGTAGATGGCCGTGGCTCAGCGGTGCGGAAAAGGCCGCGCCGAGGTCCTGTTCGATCGGGTTATAGGGCGCGAGGAGCGGCGCGAAGAGCGCGACGAGCAGGACAATCGCCAGCAGGATTAGCCCGAGCAGCAGCGTGCCGCGAATGTTTAGCCGCGCGAACCATGAGACGGGCCGCACCGGGCGTGCCGCCGTCGCGATCCCGCCCGGGGATGTCGTGGTCAGGACGTTTTCACTCATAGGACACCCGTGGATCGAGGAAGGAGTACGACAGGTCAACGATCAGATTGACGACGATGACGAGAAAGGCCGTGATGACGGTGATCGCCTGCACGACGGGATAATCGCGCGCCGTGATGGACTGGAAGAGCAACTGGCCGATGCCTGGGATTGCGAAGACCGTCTCAATCACGACGGTGCCGCCGATCAGGCCGCCGAACTGCAAACCGAAGATGCTGACCGTCGAGACGAGGGCGTTGCGCAGCACGTGACCGATCAGCACGGTGCGGTTGCCAAGACCTTTCGCCCGTGCGGTGCGCACGAAATCGGAATCGAGCGTATTGATGATGCCGTTGCGCAGGTTGCGGATCAGCACCGCCGAGAGTTGCAGCGACAGCGTGAACGACGGCAGAAAGAGATAGCGCAGGTGCTGGGTGAAGCTCTCGCCATATCCGGCGACCGGAAAGAGATGGAGCCGGAGGCTGAAGAGCAAAATGAGCAGGATGCCGAGCCAGAAACTCGGCGTCGTGAGCGCGAAGAGGAACCCGGCGCGGATCAGATGATCCGAGAGTTTGTTTCTGTGCGTCGCTGCCCAGAGGCTGATCGGGAGCGTGATGATCGCCGTCAACACCATCGCATAGCCCGTAAGGAAGAAGGTCACGGGGACACGCCGGAAGACGAGGCTGTTCACGGGCTGCCGGTACAGGAGCGACATGCCGAAGTTGCCGTGAAAGACGCCGGAGATGAAGTGCCAGTATTGGAGGGGCAGCGATTGATCGAGGCCGAGTTGGTGCCGTAGTTCGGTGGCCTTCGCCTCGGTCGCGCGGTCCCCGAGGATCAGGAAGGCCGGATCCCCAGGGACGAGATGGATCATGCCGAAGATGATCAACGTCACTCCGAAGAGGACGAAGACCATCAACAGCAATCGCTTGCGGATATATGCCGCGCGTCCCAATCTACTTATTCACCTTCACGTCCTCGAACCGATAGTACGAGAGTCCGTCAATGAAGAAGCCGTCCACGTATTTCTGCCAACCGGCGGTCGCGGGTGGGTAGGCGATGAAGACGAGCGGCGCGGCGTCAAGGTAAATCTTCTGAATCTCCGCATAGTCCGCCTCGCGCTTCTTTGGGTCCTGTTCGAGGTCTGCCGCCGTGATCTTCGCGTTCAGATCGTCGTTCTTGTAGCGCGTCCAGTAGGCGAACGGGCTGGCGCCGCCGCGCATCTCGTAGTTAACGATCTCCGTCGGGTCGTTCATGTCGTTCGTCCAGCCAGCGGACGTGATCGCCAGTTTCCCATCTCGGTACGCTTGGCGCACAACGCTCTTCTCTTGCTGCTGAATGTTGACCGTCACACCGATTTTCGACCATTGGTCCTTGGCAATCGTCGCGATCTGCTGCGCGACGTTATCGCCGGAGCCAATCGTGTAATCCACCGTGAAGCCGCTCGGTGAGGACGAGGCTGCCATCAGTTGCTTTGCCTTGTCCAGATTGAACGGGTAGCCCGGCAGCGTCTTATCGTAGTAGGTGCCAGGAGGGATCGGCGAGTTCATAAACTTCGCCTGGCCGAAATAGACTGCCTTGAGGATGGCGTCCTTATCCAGCGCGTAGTTCAGCGCCTGGCGGACTTTCACGTCATCGAGCGGTTTGAAGGTGATGTTCATGATAAGCACGCTGAACTGCTGAATGACGAACGCTTGCGTCTTGACGTTCGGCTGCTGGCCGAGGCTCGCCAACTGGCTGAGTGGCACGAAGTCAATGACATCCGTCTCGCCGCCCTGCAACTTCAGGATGCGCGCGTTATCGTCCGGCACGTAGTCAATCGTGACGGTATCGAGAGTCGGCGTGCCCTTCCAGTAGTTTGGGTTGCGCGTCAGGACGAGCGGATCGCCCTTCTTCCAGCCGTTCAGCATGTACGCGCCGGTGCCCTTGCTCTTGCTGGCATCGAAGCCATCGGCATCGCTCGCCTTCGCCATATCCGCAGGCAGGATCGCGGCGCAGAACATCGCCAGTTCGGAGAGAATCGGCGCGTGCGGCTGACTCAGCATCACCTTGACCGTCTTGTCATCCGGCGCCTGCACATCTTTGATCGCCTTGTAGCTATCCTTCCATGCGCTCTTCGCGCCCTGCGAGACCTGTTTGAGCGAGGTGACGAAATCGTCGCCCTTCACCGCCGTACCGTCCGAGAACTTCAGCCCGTCGCGGATTGTGAAGGTCCATGTCAGGCCGTCCGCACTCGACTCCCACTTCGTGGCAAGGCCGGGTTCGACGCCGAGACCGTCCTTCGTGGTGCGCAGGAGCGTGTCGTACATATTGACGGAGATGAAGAGCGCCGGGTTGTCGTCAATCTGCCACGGGATGAGCGGCGAGAACGGCTCGGCATTGCGAGACATCTTGAGCGTCTTGCCCTTTCCTCCCGCAGCGGCGGCGGTCGTCGGCGCAGCCGCCGCCGTGGTCGGGGCGGCGGCTGAACCGCTCGTCGCCGGGGCGGCTGTCGCGGCGGCAGCGGCGCTGGTTGGGGCGGCTGCGGGCGCACTCGTCGCCCCTGCTGGCTTCGGCGTATCGGTCGCGCTACTGCTCCCACCGCAGGCGGCGAGGATCGCGGCCCCAGCGGCGGCGGTCACCCCGGTGAGGAAGTGGCGGCGGCTCAGCGCGCGCCGCGCGAATACGGGTTTGGGCGTCCCAGTCATGTCGTCCATCGGTCTTCCATTCCCTTCACGATGCTTGCGGTACCGTTCACGCAATGCACAACAACGCCATCATGCCTGGACATCAGAACAGCCCTGCGCGCCTCGCTCTGCTTGTCGGCCGTGGCCGCCTGGGGCATGCCACGCGGACCATCCAAGACGATGCAACTGGTGCGTGATTGATAGCATACTGTAGCAACCGCGCGGCAGCAAGAGAGAAGGCGGATCAGATTGATGGATACACCCGCGTCCCTTCCTGCATTACCATGCTGACGCGCGTCAGGCAGTGAATATCCGCGGCCAGATCGCCCGCCATCGCGACGAGGTCCGCGCGCTGACCGGGTTGGATCGTCCCGAACGTTTCGCCGTAGCCGAGCGTCTGCGTGACGCCGCCGGTCGCCGCGTGGATCGCTTCGGGAATGGAGAGGCCACAGACGATCAACTCCTCCAATTCCTTCCCGAAGGTATCGAAGGCCGTTGCGCGCCAGCCCGCGTCCGACCCGGCGAGCATCGGCACGCCCCGCGCGTGGAGCGTCCGCACGATCGCGTGGTGCGATTCCTGCCGACGCCGCCAGAGGTCACGCTCCGGGCCGTCCGGCAGGAGATCCACCATATCCCGCGCGACTTGCAGCGTCGGCGTGACGGGAATCGCCGCCGCCGCCAGCAGGTCAGCGACGTGCGGATCGAGGTGGGGCACGAGGTCCGGCCCGTAGAACGAGGCATGCTCGATCATGTCCACGCCCGCCTCGATGGCATTGGCAATCGAGGCCGTGGCGATGCAATGCGCGGAGACTTTGCGCCCCAACCCGTGCGCCGTCTCCACCAGTGTCCGCAACTCCGCCACGGTGAAACTCGGGTACTGCGAGAGGCTGCCCGGTGTCCCGCCGCCGGATGCCATCACTTTGACGTAATCCGCGCCTTTGCTGACG
>JAICJW010000509.1 GCA_025928215.1 Chloroflexia bacterium
GGTACGATCCCTGGCGAAGGTACGCACATACGGGTGGAGGTATCCGTCGTGAAAGAACCCGCATGACATCATCGCCATCTCGCCTGTCGCTCGAACGGATCGAGCAGGCCGCGCGCATCATTGATCCGGTCTTCCTGCACTCGCCACAGTTCGTGTGCGAGCCGCTCAGTGATGAACTGGGCATACGGCTCGTTCTCAAGATCGAGACGCTCAATCCCCTCCGCTCGTTCAATGGGCGCGGCGCGGATTACTGCGTCTCCCAACTCCCCGCCGACGCACGCCTTCTCTGTGCCAGCGCGGGCAATTTTGGTCAGGCGATGGCCTACGCCTGCCGCAAACGCGGCCTCGCGCTGACGATCTACGCGAGCGTCAATGCGAACCCCTTCAAGGTCGAGCGGATGCGCGCGCTCGGCGCGAACGTGGTGCTTTTTGGCGAGGATTTCGATGCCGCCAAGATCGAAGCCAAGCGCGTCGCAGCGCAGACCGGCGCGCTGATGATCGAAGATAGCCTCGACCCCGCGACGGGTGAAGGGGCTGGCACGATTGGGCTTGAACTACTCGCCTTCCCCGAACGCCTCGATACCCTGCTCGTGCCGCTCGGCAATGGCGCGATGCTCGGCGGGATCGCCCGCGTCATCAAAGCGCGCAGCACGGAGACAAGGATCATTGCCGTGCAATCCACCGGCGCGCCCGCGATGGTCGAATCATGGCGGGCCGGTCGGGTGATCGTCCATGAACGGATCGCGACCATCGCCGACGGTATCGGGGTGCGCGTGCCGGTCCCGGAGGCGCTCGACGATCTGCGGGGTCTCGTGGATGATGCGCTCCTGGTGCGCGACGAGACGATTATCGAAGGGATGCGCCTGCTCCATCGCCACGCCGGGGTGGTCGTCGAACCATCCGGCGCGGTCGGCGTCGCCGCGATTCTCGAACAGCCCGATCTGTTCCGTGACCAACTCGTCGGTACGATCGTCTGCGGTGGCAATCTGACGGCCGAGCAGATGCGCGAGTGGCTGTGAACCACCGTCAATAGTGGAACTCCGCATAGACGACCTCGCCGGAGATGGCGCGAACGGTGATGTTCTCGCCATTGAGGGAGGCGGGAACGGCGCGCTCCGGGCCGGAGATGGGCACTTTGAATGCGGAATCCGTCGGGACGCCCTCTTTGACACCGGGGACGGGTGCGCCATCGAGCAGGTGTTTGTCCCGGCCGGTGGCGATGTAGCCGCGCGGGCGCGTGAAGATCACCAACCCCTGAGTAGCGAGCGCGGCATCTTCCGCGAGACGGATCGAGACGACCGATGATGAACGCGGGAAGGGCGAGCGGAAGATGTGCCGTACCGGCGCTCCCGGCTGCTGGATGACAAACTCGTAGGAGGCGTCCGGCTGCCCGTCGAGCGTCCCCCATGCGCCGTCCGCTCCGGTCGTCATCTCATGAACGGGTGCGCCGCGCCGCGCGCCGGTCGCCGGATCCACCGCGAAGACGGAGACAGCGACGCCTGCGACGGGGAGGTTGGTCGGCACCTTGTTCTCGTAGCCGGTGATAATGCCGGAGAGTCGCACGTTGCTTTCTGGCGCGATCTCCGTTTTCGCGGCGCTCCCGGTGAGGAAGCGGAACATCTCCGCGAAGGCGCGCGGGCTGAACGCCGTCTCGCGATGATCAATGCCATCGAGGACGACATTCTTCGCGCCCTTCAGCTCCGGCCCGTCGTAGGAAATACCGGAAGGGCCGCCGGAGGCGAGCGTCGGCTGCGCGTACTTATCGAACTTGTCGCTGCGGATCGTCAGGAACTGCACGCCGGGCACGACCTCGCTGCCCGCGTTCAGTTCCTGCATAAATGCGCTCATGCCGTTGAACTCGCTGTTGCTACCGGGCGCGCTATAGACGCCGTGATTGACTCCGCCGCCGAGCAGGACATGGCTGACCTTTGCCGCGCCGCCATGCTTGACGTAGTTGCGGATCGAGTTCGCGCCGCGCGAGTTGCCGATCAGGATCAATTTCGCCGCGCCTGTCTGCGCCAGCACTGCGTCCACTCTGGCGGCGAGTTGCGCCCGTTGCTCCTCCGTGCTCGACCGGCTCGGTTGCGGGATCGTATCGTCGTCGCGCGCGGTGGGGTACGGATAATCAATCGTGAAGAGCCGCTCGCGCGGGTAGCCGTTCGACTCGAAACGCCAGAGCGTCGTGATCCAGAGCGCGGAGGAATCGCCGTTCCCATGCACGAAAAGAATCGGCGGGTTGGCGCCGTTCGTGGCGGTTGCGACCGATGCCGCCGACGCGGTGGCGGGCGATGCGACAGACGGTGCGGTGGGCGACGGCGCGGATGACGCGGTCGTCGCTGTGGGCGGCTTGGTCGGAGTGGGCGACGAATCACCACACGCGGCGAGGAGGACGGGCAGCGCGGCGACTGAGAGGCCCGTCATCGCCCCGCGCCGCACAAAGACGCGCCGTGAGCATCGCATCGCCGCCGTACCATTTCCCAGCATCGTCGTTCCCCCCTTCGCTACGTCGCTGTGCTGGTTGATCGCCCGCGTCATGTGTCTGCATGCTCGTTTGATTGTCGCACAGCGCCACGCATGCGGGTTCGTGTACAATGCAAGGAGCATCACCGTATTGCTCGTTACTCACGAC
>JAICJW010000431.1 GCA_025928215.1 Chloroflexia bacterium
AGTGGGCGTGGCCGAGCGCGCCGAGCGCGGTGCCAATCATCGCGCGTTGGGCGTCGGTGACGGCGGCGGTCGTCGCCCAGACGCTGACGCCCGCGCCGATCTGTGCGGGGGTGTTCGGCATCGCCCGGGCCGCCGCGCCATGTCCGCCGAGACCATTGACGATCGTCGTCAGAGGCACGCCCGCCGCGATTGAGAGGACGACCTGCTCCGGCGCGATCACGTCCCGCAGTTCGCTTAGGGCGCTGCGGATTACCTGCGGCTTGACGGTCAGGACGACGAGATCCGCGCCGCGTGCCGCTTCAGGGTTTGCCTCGACGACCGATACGCCATAGCGCGCCTGCAACTCCTCTCGCCGCCCAGCGCGCGGGTGGCTGGCGGTGATCTGCTCCGGCTGGACGACGCCCCGCGCGAGCATCCCCGCGAGCATCGCTTCCGCCATCGCCCCCGCCCCAATGAACGCGACCGTACCTATCTGTTCTGCCACCTGAGTTATTCCCCCTTCATCGTGCATCAATGCGGCGCGCATTGTAGCATTGCGATACCACGGCGTACGCTGCGAGGGTGGTATGCTTGCGCGCGGTCGGGTGGCCGGGCTGATGGGGAGGAGAGAGACGGATGGTGAAGCGGGATGGCGGGGTGCGATGAGTTTGCTGCATGCGATTGTCATCAGTTTGTTGCAGGGCGCGTTCGAACTCTTCCCGGTATCGAGTCTCGGCCATACGGTGCTCATTCCCGCGCTGCTCGGCTGGAATGAGTGGCAACATGACGACCCGAACAACGCCAGTTTCGTCGCTTTCGTCGTCGTGCTGCATCTCGGCACGGCAGCGGCGCTGCTCACCTTCTTCTGGCGCGATTGGCTGCGGATCATCGCGGCGGTGCTGCGCAGCATCGGCAAGCGGAAACTCTCCGACGACCCGGACGAGCATTTCGGCTGGCTGATCGCCGTTGGCACGATCCCGGCGGGTATCCTCGGTTTTCTCCTGGAGACGCCGCTGAAAGATTTATTCAGTAAGCCGATTCTGGTCGCCTGCTTTCTCGTTCTCAATGGCGTCATGATGCTGGCGGGCGAGCGATTGCGGCGGCGGCAGCGGGTCGCGGTCGCCGTGGGGGATGGCGTGATGGCAACGGAGACACGCGGCACAAGCATTGCCGATGTCGGATTCAAAGAAGGCATTGGCATCGGCACGGCGCAGGCGCTCGCGCTGCTGCCCGGCTTCTCGCGCTCCGGCGCGACGATCACGGGCGGTTTGTTGACCGGGCTGCGGCACGAGGAGGCGGCGCGCTTCTCCTTTATGCTGGCGACGCCGATCATCCTCGCGGCGGGTGCGTTGGAGGTGCCGAAACTCTTCAAGGCAAACGCGAATATCGGGATTGGCCTCGCGGCGATGGGCTTCGTCATCTCCGGCGTGACCGCCTATCTGGCGGTGCGCTTCCTCGTCCGGTATTTCGAGACGGAACGGCTCGATCCGTTCGGGTATTATTGCATCGCCTTCGGTCTCTTTTGCCTAGCCTTCTTCGGTATTCGCGCGGTGATGTAAAAGGGGGGGCATCTATGGATCAATTGTCGCGTAGTCAGCGGATGGCGGTCGTCGGGGTCGCGCTCGTACTGGCGGTTGTTTTCATCATTCTCATCGTCTATTTTACCGCGTTCGCCGCCCATCACCCGCGCGCCAAGCACGATGTGCTGTTCGCCGTCCTGACGCTCGGCAGCCTGCTCGTTGCCTGGTTCGCCTGGCCCAACGCATCGTCCATGCGCGGGCAATAACGGGTCAGGGGTTTCAAAACCACCCAGACACCAAGAAGAAGGTACCGACCTAATTCTCTCTTGGTGTCTGGGTGGTTCGCTTCCGGGATCGCTCATGCATCGCTGACTGAGAGTGGCAAGGTTACCGGGGTATGCTCGCGATCGGACAACTCGACAGCGTCCAACACTTCCTGGCAGCGCATACCGTCGGTGAAGTCCGGCGACGGTTGAATGCCGGCGCGGATGGCATCAATGAAGTCGGTCATCACGCGCTGCGGCGTGCCGAGCAGGTAGAAAGGCGGGACGTTCACCGTAGCGAAGGCGTTATAGCGGGCCTGGCCGCTGCCGAAGCAGATGCGAATCCGGTCGCCGCCTTCATCCCACTTCTCGATCTCGTAGATCAGCGCGCCTTTCGTTCCGTAGAGTTCGATCCGCTGATGGTTGTTGTGCCCGATCGCGCAACGGCTGGCGTTAATCGCCCCTTCCGCACCACTGGCGAACCGCGCGTGGATCGAGACCGCGTCGTCCACATCCACTGGCCCGACGCCGCCCGTCGTCAGCGGGCGCTCGGTGGTGAAGGTGCGCAGATGGCCATCCACACTGGCGAACTCGCCCATCCACCAGCGGCAGAGGTCAATGATGTGCGAGGCGAGGTCGCCCAGCGCGCCGCTGCCCGATTCCGCGCGTGTTTGCCGCCAACTGATCGGCGTCGCCGGATCATAGAGGCTGCCATTGAAATAGTTCGCGTAGACGTGGTAGATCTCGCCCAGTTCGCCGCCCGCGATCAAGTCGCGGATGAAGCCTGCCGCCGGGATCCAGCGATAGCGGAAGTTGACCGCTGTTTTTCGCCCCAATGCGGCGGCGCGTTCGGTCATTCGCCGCGCGTCCGCGTAATCGAGGGCGAGCGGTTTCTCGCAGAGTACGTCCATTCCGGCATCGAGGGCGGCGAGGGCGATTGGCTCATGGAAGGAATTGGGCGTGCAGATGCTGACAGCGTCGAGGGACAATTGCAGCAGCGCGCGATAGTCGGTGAAAGCCTGTGGCACGCCGAACTGCGCGGCGGCGGCCTGGGCGCTCGCTTCCACGACATCGCTGACCGCCAGGACTTCCGCCTTGCCCGCCGCTTCCGCTTCTTTGTATGCGGGCAGATGGCGGAGGGTCGCGATTCCGCCCGTCCCGATCACCCCGACCTTGATCCTGTCAGCCACGTTCTATGCTCCTTTTCAATACTGGATGAGCGCGAAGACATCATGGTCGCCGAGCCGCTTTCGGCCATTGAGAAATGTCAGTTCGATAACGAACGCGACGGCGACAACAGTACCGCCGAGTTTTTCCACTAACTCGACGGTCGCGGCGGTCGTGCCGCCCGTCGCGAGCAGGTCATCCACGATCAGGACCCGCTGACCGGGCATCAGGGCGTCCGTGTGCATTTCGATGATCGCCTCGCCGTATTCGAGCTGATAGGCGACATTGATCGTGTCGTAGGGCAGCTTGCCGAACTTCCGGGCGGTCACGAAGGGGACGCCGAGGAGGTAGGCGAGCGGCGCGCCGAAGATGAACCCGCGCGACTCGACCGCCACGACCGCCTCAATGCGCGCATCTCGGTAGCGCGCGGTGAGGGCGTCCAGCACCTCCGTGAAGGCGGCGGGGTTGGCGAGCAGGGGCGTGATGTCTCGATAGAGGACGCCGGGTTGCGGAAAATCGGGAATATTCCGGATGTACTGTTTGATGTGCTCGGCACTGATACCCATGCGCAGCTCCTCCATCGCACCCGATCCCGCCCGCGCTCCATTGTACGCGACGACGAACCACAGCGGCATGGGCCATTTTGCCGTACAATCGCGCGCAGTGATCG
>JAICJW010000461.1 GCA_025928215.1 Chloroflexia bacterium
CCGTCCATGCCGTATTTCCAGTTGTTGTAGCCATCGCAGGATTTGGCGATGGCGGGCTCGGGACGCTCGGCGCTGAAATAGGCGTAGGACGACGGATTGGCGACGACATAGCGGACGTCGATATGCTGCCGCGCGAGCACATGTGCGGTCGTCTCAATCGAACTGAGCATCACGGCGTAGCACTGTCCGGCGTCGTCATGCAGCGGGGTGAGATCGTAGTTCCAGTAGGTGCGGCCGTGCGCGAAGCCGTCATATGCGTAGTTTTCGACGTGGAGGGGGTCGCCGGTGCGCGCCACATCCTGCACGACGGTATGGAATCGCGCGGAGGGAATCGCGGTGAACACGTCCAGAAATGTGTATCCGGTGAGATCGCGATCACCCCATTCGGGGCCAAGGGTGGCCTTGATCTGTTCATTGGCGAGCAGAATCCGCAGCGTCTGTGGCTCGATCACGAGGATGCCGACAGGCGCCGTTCTCAGAATCGTCGCGAGCAGTTCGTCACGGACCGCGGTTTGAACGCTCATTCCCTTACCGTCCACCCTGCTGTTGAACTCGTCCGCACTGTCAGGCGTCGGGAGTGGAGTCCAACAATTGACTTGCCACAACCAGTACGTCAATTGTTTGAACGTGATCCAAGCAGTTTCGTGACGGGCAACCTTCAGGCCGGCCAAGCGTGTACCCGGTATAGAAACAGGGAGAGCAGGCAATCGTGCTGCGGAGGACGACGACGGGAGCATTGGCCGGGAGTTCCAGCGCGCCTGGATTGCATTCGACCGCTCCGTACGGCGCCCACGCGCGGTGGTTCGAGGGGCCGAAAATAATGAGGGTCCGCGCGCCGACCGCCGCTGCGAGATGTGCCATTCCATTGTCGCTACCAATGAAGAGCGCCGCGCCCGCGTAGAGCGCCGCTGAGACAGCGATGTCCGTAGTGCCGGTCAGGTCGAGTGCCGGTGTCGCGCCGAGATGCCGCAGCAATTCGTTCGCCGCGTCACGGGCGAAGGAGTCGCGCCCGCCGGTAATCACGATCTGATAGCCCTCCGCCGCGAGTGATTGGCCAACCGCCGCCATGCGCGCCGGGGGCCATTGCCGCGCCGGGCCAAACGCACCGATGCCAGGATGGATCACGACATACGGCCCATCCGTGCCGACGATGGCGCGCGCCGCTGCGCGTGCGTCGTCGGAAACCGCAATGCTTGGCCGTGGATCACGCGCGACCGCGCCGAGCAGGCCGACGACATCGAGCCAGTACGCCCATTCCGGCTTCGCACCGAAGCCGCGATCACGCGCCGTGTGGGTGAGAAAGTCTCCCCGCCCGTTATCGAGGCCGGCGCGGACCGGCGCGCCCGTCGCGAGGGCGAGCGCACGATGCTTCATCGCTCCCCATGCGGTCGTCAGATGATGAAAGAAAAGGACGGCATCATAGCGCCGCGCGCGCAGTTCGCGACCGAACCGGGTGAGGTCGCGCATCGCGCCTGGGCTGGCGATCCCGCGCGGCGCATCATACGCCTCCTTCGCGAGCGTCAGCACATCATTGACCGACGGCTCACGTTCGAGCACGATCCGCGCGCCGGGGGCGACGAGTGCGTCAATCCGGGCATCGGGGAGAAGATCGCGGAGCGCACGCAACGCGGGCAATGTGCCGATGGCGTCGCCAATGTCGGCCAATTTGACGATCAAGACGCGGCGCATCGGCTCCGTCATCGCGCCGCTCTTTCCAGCACAGTGAGGGTTTCCCGCGCGCAGCGCTCCCACGAGAATTGCGCCGCCCGCTCCGGCCCGGCAGCGCTGAGGTAGGTACGGAGCGGTTGATCCGTCAACACGCGCACGAGCGCCGCGCCCATCGCCGCTTCGTCCAGTGGATCCACGAGCAACCCCGCCTCCCCGACGATCTCCGGCAGACTCGTCGTGTTCGCGGCGACGACCGGAACACCATATGCTAATGCTTCGAGCGCGGGCATGCCGAACCCCTCGGAGAGCGACGGCAGGGCGAAGGCGTCCGCGCCGGTATAGAGCGCGGGCAGATCGTCGTCCGCCACGTACCCCGCGAAGTGAACGCGCTCCGTCAGCCCGCATGCCGCCACTTCGGCGCGGATCGGCTCCGCGAGCCAGCCCATCCGCCCCGCAATCACCAGCGTCTGCGGCAGCCCCGCATCCACGACCTGCCGAAAGGCGCGAATCAGCCGCCGAAGATTCTTCCGTGGCTGCACGGTACCGAGGAACACGACAGCGGGCCGGGGAATGCCCAGGCGCTCCAATGTCGCACGCACCACAGCCTCAGATGGCCGAACTGTTGGGCGGACGCCATGATGGACGACGGTGATTTTCGCTTTCGGCAGACCAAGCATCGTGACGAGATCATCGCGTGTCGCGCCGGAAACCGCAATCACCCGCCGCGCGGCGCGGACGCTCCACCGCGTGGACCAATCGAGGTAGCGGCGCGACGACGCGGTATGCGTCTCAGGAAACCGGCGGTAGCCGAGATCGTGGATCGTCACGACCGTCGCGCGCGGATGGATGGCCGGCACGACATGCGCCGGGACAAAGAGCATATCCGGCCGGTCGCGTGCCACCGCCCACGAGAGCCGCAGATGCGTCCAGAGGCGTGGGAAGGGAATTACGCGCCACTCCCAGCGGGGCGGCAGCGGTAGTAGATCGTCCGGCGGCGGGCCGGGCGCGTAGAGTCGCCACCGGTGGGGCGTCTCCAGCGCCATCAAGGCGCGCAGCAGGAAGACGCTGTAGTGCTCCGTCCCGGTGCGATGCGTGGGCAGCGCCCGGCTCGCATCCACGGCGATCGTTAGCGGGCGCATGGCAGCGCGAGCAGGCGGTCGGCAACGGCGAGAATGTCCGCCGCTTCGAGGATCGTCAGGCAGGGCGGCGCGGGCGACCGGCTGAGTGAGAGATCGCCGCAGCCGAGGCACGGAATGTCCCACCGGTCCGCCGTGATCGCGACATGCCGGGCCGGATCGCCCCATGGGCCATACTGCGCGACATCGGCGGGGCCGTAGAGATGCACCGTCGGCGTGCGGACGGCGACTGCGAGATGCAGCGAGCCGCAGTCCGGCCCGAGGACAAGCGCTGCCCGCTCATAGAGCGCGCCGAGCGTCGGGAAATCGGTCTTGCCGGTGAGATCGAGCGCGGGATGCGTCATTGCGGCGGCCACCTCGCCCGTCAGCGCTTCATCGCCGGGCGCGCCCGTCAGGACGATTGCCGCGCCGTAGCGCGCCGCGAGC
>JAICJW010000496.1 GCA_025928215.1 Chloroflexia bacterium
ACGAGGGCGGCGACGGAGTCCACCACCACGACATCAACCGCGCCGGAGCGGACGAGCGTTTCGGTGATCTCCAGCGCCTGTTCGCCGGTGTCCGGCTGCGAGATGAAGAGATTTTCGAGGTCCACGCCGCATTTGCGCGCGTAGGAAGGATCGAGGGCATGCTCGGTATCAACGAAGGCCGCGATGCCGCCCGTTTTCTGCGCTTCGGCAATGATGTGGTAGCAGAGCGTCGTCTTGCCGCTCGATTCCGGCCCGTAAATCTCGGTGATGCGACCCCGTGGGATGCCACCGACGCCGAGCGCCAGATCGAGGGCGATCGAACCTGTCGGGATCACCTCAACCGCCATCTTATTGGAAACGTCCACGAGCCGCATGATCGAACCTTTTCCATACGCGCGCTCGATTTGCGCGACCGCCGTGTCAAGAGCCTTGCGCCGGTCATCCGCACTCACGCCGCGCTCAACGCTGTTGGCACTCGTTGCCATCGCTGCCTTTCCTTCCTTCCCTGCGCCGTTGCGGACGAAACCCGATTTTCCATTCCGCGTCGTGTCCGTCGGCATCGTTATATCCTGTTCTCTCCGGGGAGATTGTACCGCCGGGTCGTTCTGAGCACCCGAACGGAACGCTTGTTCTACTCCACGCAGTGTAGCATATCCCGCCCCTTATTGCAACCCTTCGCCCGCCGATTTTTCCTTGCCCGCGTTACATTCACCGGCGACGAAAATGCCGAATCTACGCATGGACGCACGGTGTACAATACCCCTGAACGGACGCTCTTTTGCCGTCAATGCCGCGCATGCATGCGCGTGTTGGTGGGAGCGGGCTTCCACCGAGCGTATGAAATTGCGTGCCCCCGGCATGAAATGGTATGACCGATGAAACGCAGCCTGCTGACCCTTCTCATGGATGCATCGCCCGCCGATATTCGTGCGGCGGCGGACGCGTGGGCTGTTGCGCTCACGAAACGGACGCACACGGACAATGTCGCGCTCCTCTATCAGGCGATGACCGACCGATGGACGCTCGAGGAGATGCTGGATGGGCTGCCACCCCAGGCGCGGGAGATCGCGGGCACCCTCGCCCTTGGCCCAGCGGAGGGGTTGGCGCGCGAGGAGCTGATGACGCGCCTGCAACTCGATCCGCTCGACCTGAATGCCTCCCTCGCTCTCTTGCGGCAGGCCGCGATTGTCTACCGGCAATCAACCGGCGCGCTCTCCCTGCCGCGCGAATTGGCGACGGTGATCGCCCGCGCTGTCCGTGACCGGCAGCGCGGCGATTTCGCCGCCCCGACGATCAACCAACTGCTCGAATCGCTCGATGCCGATCTCCTGCTCGACGCCGCGCGCCGCTGGCATGTCGCCGATACGCCGGCCAGCCTCCGGCCCGGCGATCGGGAGCGGTTGCTGCACGCGCTCCAGGCACGTGTCCGCACGCCGCGTGCGCTGGCTGATGTCGAAGCGGCGCTGTCGCCCGGTGCCCGGCGGGTGGTCGCGGCGCTGCGCGAGGAAACGTCGCCGCTGTCTCTCGGCGAGGCCGCGACGCTCGCCGGTACGGAAACGCCCGCCGCGCGCCGGGCATTGCTTGCCGAATTGACGGCGAGCCTGCTCGCCTGCCATGGCTGGTCGTGGGGGGAGCGGATGCTCGCCATGCCGGTGGAATTCCGCGCCCCCGTGATGACACAGATACCGCTGCCGCCCCTCCATGCCGTCTCCGCGGAGCCGCTTCATGGCTGGCGGCATCCCTTCGCGCTCGCGTGGGACATGCTGACCCTGCTGCGGTTGATTGAACATCAGGCGGCGCGCTGGCCGAGCGGTGGCATCGCGGCGCTCGCGGATGACCACCAATTGACCGAGCGCGTCGCCCACCATTTCTGGGCGGCGCTCGATACGGCGGTCCCGCCGAGCGCCGCGCTCGCCTTCCTCGCCGCTCTCGGTCGCGCGCGGGGTCTCGTCACCGAGCGTGATGACGATGGGCGGCGCATGCTCGCGATCAATGACCCCGTCGCTTGGGCGAAACTGGGCTTTGGCGCGCAAACACGTGACCTGTTCACGACGTGGCGCGGGATGGCGGGCTGGCCGGAGGGGCAGGGGACGGCGATGCAACTCTGGGGCGTGGAGTGGCCGCTCTTCCGCGGGCGGCTACTCGACGCGCTGACGCAATGCCAGCCGGGGCATTGGTACTTGCTCGATCAGCTGCTCGCGCGCCTCGTGCAGGTGCGGCCGTCGCCCCTCGGCGAGGAGTTCACGGCGGCGAGTGGAGTCGGGCAAACGCCGCCGGATCGAGACGCGCTCGTTCGCGATTGTATCGAGGCGGCGCTGCGCTCCGCACTCACGTGGTTCGGTGTCATTACCTGGGGCAGCACCGCGATGGGCGAGGCGATCCAGATCACCGATACTGGCTGGTGGCTGCTCGGCCGGGGGCCGGAACCGGCCCTCCCACCCTTCGGCGCGACCCCGCTCGCGATCCAACCCGACCTCACCGTCCTCGTGCTGCATGGGGAACCGGCGCACCTCTGGCCGCTCCTCGCCCTCGCGGACGCCGAAACCCTCGATCGCGTCAGTATCTACCGGATGACCGCCATGTCGCTTCGCCGGGCGCTCCGGCGCGGCCTCGCCTTCGATCACGTCGTCCGGTTCCTCGAGAGCCGGACGGGTGGACCACTCGCAGACGCGACCCGTGCGACGCTCGACGAATGGATGCGCGCCGTGCGTCGCGTTCTCCTTGAACGGGTCGTCATGCTTGCCGCCGATGAGCACGATATTCTCGATGAGGCCATCGCGCTTGCCCGCGCGCACGGCGCGCACGTGCAACTGCTCCCGGACGGACGCGCACTCATCCGTGCCGCTGATGGGGATGATGCGCTCGCGGCGTGGC
>JAICJW010000059.1 GCA_025928215.1 Chloroflexia bacterium
GAGCACGACCCGCGCGCCCGAACCGTTGATCCGCGTGCGCGCGGCTTGATCGTCGAGTGCGTCCGCGCTTCCGGACCATGTCCCGGCGATCCGTGCGGCGGGAAACCGGCCGATCAGCGCCGCCGCCGCCGCTTCCGCGACGCCGGGTGCCGCACCGAGCAAAAAGAGGGGCAGTCCCGCCGCTGCGACCGCGTCTGTCAGATCATTGCCGGTGATCCGCGCGCGGAGTGGCCTGCGGATGAGGCGCGCGGCCTGCATGATCCCCGCGCCATCCGCTGTCACGACCGCCGCGCTCGCGATGATTGCCCGCAACGCGTCATCGCGCCGCGCCCGCATCACGTATTCCGGATTGAGGGTGATGACATGACATGGTGTACCGGATCGGGTTGCCCCGGTGATCGCGGCCATCGCCTCGGCAAGCGTCACATCGTCCACACGGATGCCAAGCACATGCCGCTCCGCAGGCCGGCGCAGTGCTTCTTCCGATACTCGGGATAGGTGTTCCACGTATACGTTCTCCACAGTCGCGCATCATAGCGCGCCACGCGCCCTCCGTCTATCGCCGCGCGTTCGCAACGCGGCGACCATGTACAATAGTCAAGGCCACATTGTACGGTGGGGAGAGAAAATGACTGTGCTTTCGATTGGTGTGAACGCGCATCTACTCTCATTCACACCCGGCTACCGGCGCGCGGGCGTCAGTCAGTATGCCGAGCAGATCGTTCGCCACTTCATGAGCGCCGTGCCACGCGCCGGCGATGCGCTCACCGTTTTTGCCGGCCCGGTCGCACCACCTGATGGCTATGTTCCCGATGACGTGCGCTGGATTGCCAGTCGGTTGCCAACCGGGCACGCGCCGGGGCGCATCATCTGGGAGCAAATCGTTGCCCCGGTGGTGTCGGCCCGCTCCGCGCTCGATGTGCTCTTTTGCCCGGTCAATGTCGTGCCGCTGGCGTGTCCTGTGCCGTCGGTCGTGACCGTCCATGATCTCGCATTTCTCGCCTATCCGGCGGCGTTCCACGCGGCGAAACGGCGCTACCTCACGGCAATGACCCGCCTGTCGGTCCACCGCGCGCGCCGTGTGATCGCCGTCTCCGCCCACACACGCGATGATCTCATGCGTCACTTCGGCGTGCCGACGGAGCGCATCACGGTCATCCCCAATGCCGCGGACGCGCGCTTTAGCCCCGCCGACGATGCTGGCGCGGTCGCCCGTTTCAAGGCCGCACACAACCTCCCGGATCGTTTCATCCTTTTTGTTGGCACGCGCGAACCGCGCAAGAACCTCCGCCGTCTCATCGAGGCATTCGCGCTCCTCGATGATGCGGATGTCCGTCTCGTGATCGTCGGCGCATCGGGCTGGCTCACCAGCGACCTCGCCCCGCTGGTGCAATCGCGCGGTTTGAGCGACCGCATGCGCTTCACGGGATATGTTCCCGACGAAGATCTCCCCCACTGGTACCAGGCGGCGACCGTCTTTTGCTATCCATCGCTCTACGAGGGCTTCGGCTTGCCCGTGCTCGAAGCGATGGCGTGCGGCACCCCCGTCGTCACGTCCCGCATGAGCAGCCTCCCCGAAGTCACAGCGGACGCCGCCCTGCTCATTGACCCCACCGATGTGCGCGCTCTTGCCCATGCCCTGCACTCGGTCCTCGCCGACGATGCGCGCCGACGGGAGATGTCCGAAGCGGGAATCGCCCGCGCACGTTTCTATTCATGGGAACGGACGGCGGCAGACACATTGGCGGTAGTTCGGGACGCCGCGTGCCGCTGATCGGTGTGGCACGGTCAGAGGACGCTCATTGGATCAACGTCAACCGTCCAGCCGTACGGGACAGGGAACGACCGCAAGAGCGGCGCGAGATTGCGCGCGGCGGCGACCACTTGCCAGAGGTAGTCACCCCGCACCTTCGCTGTGAAGCAGGGCGCGGGGCCGATCAATTCGACATCGTCGTGACCATTGCGGTACGCGGCACGGGCGAGCGCGAAGGCGAGCCGGTCGGCCTCCGCACGCGCTTTCGCCTCATCGCGCTGCTTGTGGACGAAGCGCACCAATTGGCGGTACGGCGGGAAGCCGAGCCGTTCACGGTTCGGCAGTTCGCTGCGCGCGAAGAGCGCGTAATCATGCTGCTGCGCCGCGATCAATGCCGGATGATCCGCCGATTGCGTCTGAATGACGACCCGCCCCGGCGACCGGCGCCCCGCCCGCCCCGCGACCTGCGTCAGCAATTGGAAGGTCCGCTCCGCCGCCCGGAAATCGGGCAGGTGCAGTTGCGTGTCGCCATTGACGACGCCAATCACCGTCACCATCGGCAGGTCGAGGCCCTTCGCCACCATCTGCGTGCCAACGAGCACATCTATCTCGCGCGCTTCGAGGCGGCGCAGGATGCTCTCGTGCCCGCCCTCGGCGCGCAGGCTGTCCTGATCCCACCGCACGACGCGCGCGCCCGGTAAGAGGCGGCGCGTCTCCTCCTCTACTCGCTGTGTGCCGACGCCATAGGCACGCACTTCCGGCATGCCGCATCGTGGGCAGCGCACGGTGGGCCGCATCTCGAAGTCGCAGCGGTGGCAACGCAGCCGCTCGCGGTCGGCATGATAGACGAGCGGCACATCGCACTGCGGGCAAATCAGGACATGGCCACAGGCGCGGCACTGGCTGAAGGTCGCGCTGCCCCGGCGGTTGAGAAGCAAAATCGCCTGCTCCCCCGCTGCGTGCGCCTGGCAGAGCAGGTCCACGAGCGCGCCACTGAAGATGCCGCTGTTGCCGTTCCGCCGCTCCTCGCGCATATCAACGAGTTCAACCGACGGCAACTGCAAGATGCTCTCCGCGCCGTTCCCTGCCGTTGGCCGCACGCGCTCCGGGAGCGAGAGGTAGCCGATCACGCCCCGTTTCGCCGCCGCGAAGGTCGCGAGATCGGGGGTCGCGCTGCCGAGAATGCAGACGGCGCCGGAGGTCCGCGCCAGCTCGCGCGAGACGGCACGCGCGTGATAGCGCGGCAAGGCATCCTGTTTGTACGCCGCGTCATGCTCCTCATCGAGGACGATGCAGCCGATTTCCGCGATGGGAGCGAAGAGGGCGGAACGTGGCCCGATGGCAATCGTCGCCTCGCCGCGACGCAGCCGCTCCCAGTTGGCGAACCGCGCCGCGTCCTTCAGGCCGCTATGGAGCAGCGCGACCTGACCGGGAAAGCGCGCGAGGATCCGCTTGACCATCTGCGTGGCGAGCGCGATTTCCGGGACGCAGACAATCGCGCCCTTCCCGGCCCGCACACTCGCCGCGACAGCGCGCAGGTAGATTTCCGTCTTGCCGCTCCCCGTCACGCCGTGGAGCAGAAAGGTCGTGCCCGCCGCGTCGCGCATCGCCTCCGCGACGCGGTCCCAGGCAACTTGCTGCGCATCCGTCAGCACCGGCGCGGGGACGCTCCGCTCCTCCACGACAGGCGCATACCCTGCGGCGCTACCCATCTCGACTAACCCGCGATCCGCGAGGCGCTTGAGGATCGGCGCGCTCAGCCCGGTATCGGCGCGAAAGGCCGCGACGGTGACGGCTCCCGCCGGGAGGTTGCCCGGTGCGGCGGTATCGAGCCGCGCGCGGCGGCGGAGATAGTCGAGGGCTGCCTGTTGCTTCGGCGCGGTGAGCGGCGCTTCGAACTCCAGGCCGAGGATCGCCCGGACATACGGCACGCGCTTGGCGGCCGGGGCACGCTCCTGCTTGATGCGTGCGTCCATCGCCACCAGTCCCCGCTTCCGCAAGGCGGCGAGCACCGAGGTCAATGCCCCGCCGAGCGCAGCGCGCAGCTCCGTGAGGCTGGCGCCGGCGTCCTCCGCGTGTGTGTCCAGCACCGCGATGATCTGCCGCTGCGTCGGCGTGAGCAGCGCGGGGTCGGCGGCGCGCCCGGCATCCGTCAGGCGGTACGTCTCGATCACGCGCCGCTCGACGCCCGGTGGCATCATCAGCGAGGCGGCATGAAAGAGCGAGCAGCAGTAGCGCTCGCTCATCCACGACGCGAGGTTCAGCTGGCGCGGCGTCAGGCAGAAGGTCGGCTCGACGACGGCGTGGATCGGCTTGATCCCCGTTGCCGCCTCCTGCTGGCTGAGCGCGACAACGACGCCGAGGACGACTTTCTCCCGTAGCGGCACCCAGACGAGTTGACCATTCCCGATGATGCCGCGCATCTCCAGCGGCACCGTATACGTCCATTCCGTCCAGTACTCCGGAATGATCGCATTCACGCTCACGGAGGCAACGAGTACGCCCACCTCAGCGGGTACGCCCGACGGCGCGAGGTCTCGTCCGGCTCGTTCTCTCTCGATGGTGACGTGACGTGCGATGATCCGTGGCTCATTCAACGTAAACTCCCTGCACGTATGAACGTACAGGGAGAGTATAGGCGGATGTGTTCGTGTGTGCCAGCGCGTATTGGCGTGTTTTCCAGCGGTTCCGATCTCCTGATTTGTGGTGGAAGCAGGCTAGCAGGCTGCTTCCACGGGTACTGGATGTTATGCGGGCGCGCCGGGGGAGGGGATCGGCGTATCAATGATCGTCGGGCCACGCCGCTGCTGCGCGTCGCGGATCGCCACTGCCAGTTCATCGGCGTTGTGGGCGCGGATTCCGGGTATGCCGTACGCATCCGCCAGTTTGACGTAATCCGGATTAACGAGATCAACGCCGACATAGCGCCCGGACGCGTCCATGCCACGCTTGACCGCTGTGTAGGTGCTGTCGTTGAAGATGACGATGGGCAGCGTCACCTCGTGCTGGATGGCGACGGCGAGTTCCTCCATCGTGAACTGGTAGCCGCCATCGCCGACGATCGCCACAACCTCACGGTCGGGCGCGCCGATCTTCGCGCCAATCGCGGCGGGCATGCTGAAGCCGAGCGTTCCATAGCCGTTCGGTGAGAGATACGTGCGCGTGCCGTAAGCGGGAAAGAGTTGATGGCACATGTAGGAAAGCGACGTCATGTCATGCGCGATGATCCCATCACGCGGGATTGCTGCCCGCAGGGCATCAATGTAGTCCTGATAGCGGGCGTCGCGCGGCGGGATCGCCGCCGATCGCCGCTCCGCGAGTTCCTCGCGCGTCCACTGCTCCGCCGTGCCGCCATTGGCGCGGATGGCATCGAGCAGCATCTCGACGGAGAGCCGGGCATCGCCCTGCACCTTGATTGCGGCGGGATAATTGCGGCCGAGTTCGGTCGGGTCAATGTCAATCTGCACGATCTGGTCCGGCAGCGGCAGGCTCCAATGGTTCGTGCTCTGCGCGCCGAGTTTACTGCCGACGACGATGCAGAGATCGCTCTCGCGCAGGAGCGCTTCGATGGCCCCGCTCCATCCGTAGAAGACGACGCCGAATGAGAGCGGATGATCCTCCGGGATCGCGCCCTTGCCGGGCGTTGAGGTGATAACCGGCGCGCCGAGCGCCTCCGCAAGTTCGGCGAGCGCGCCATCCACCTCACTCTGCACCGCGCCGCCGCCGGCGTAGATGACGACCTTCTTCGCGGAGTGAATCGCCGACGCGGCAGCGTCAATGGCATCCTGCATCGGGCGGCGGCGGACTCCCTCCGGCGAGGCGGTGATCTCGACATCCGCTTCCTCCGCCAGCACATCAATCGGCACCTGCACATGCGTTGGTCGGGGCCTGCCCGTCCGCATCTGCCGGAGCGCCTCATTGATCGCCCACGGAATCTCCGCGACATCATTGACCTGCGTGTTCCACTTCGTCAGGTGACTCATCAGGCCGAGCTGATCGTGCATATCATGGAGGTTGCCGCGCATCCGGCCGGCATTCTCGCGCTCGACCTCGGCGCTGATAATCAGCACCGGCGACGAATCGGCGTAGGCCTGCCCGACGGGCGTGCTGACATTCGTCAGTCCCGGCCCGGTAATGATGATCGCCACGCCCGGCTTGCCCGAGGCGCGCGCATATCCGTCCGCCATGAAGCCCGCGCCCTGCTCGTGCCGTGTGAGGATATGCCGGATGCGGCTGTCGTACAGCGCGTCGTAAATATCCAGCGTATGGACGCCGGGAATACCAAATACCGTCTCCACGCCATTCGCTTCAAGGGTCGCGACGACCGCGTGCCCGCCTTTCATACGCTGCCCCATCCTGCCCACCTCCCATACCGTGCTCCAACCCCCAGGGCCGAAGTATAGCATGCACCGCGAAGCCGGAAATATCCCGTGGTAGCACGGCTTTCAACCCTGCCGCCCCACGCCGAGAGACAGGCTGGGAAGCCTGCTGCCACCAAGAGAGGTTTTTAGGATCACTATGTTACGGTCGGACGGTATTACGCGGCCGGTGATGAGAGGGGTGAGGATGCGGGAGTGCGCTGTTCCATTGGTTCGGGGGCGTGCTGCCGGTTGAGTACCGGCACGAACGCATCAACGATCTTCGGATCGAAATGGGTGCCCTTGCACCGGATCAACTCGTCGATCCCCTCACGGACCGTGCGTGCGCGGGCGTACGGGCGGTCAGAAGTCATGACGTCGTAGGAGTCGGCGACCGCGACGATCCGCGCACCGAGCGGGATTTCCTCGCCCTTAATGCCGTCCGGGTAGCCGGTGCCATCGTATTTCTCGTGATGATGGCGCACAACGCCGAGGCTATCTTTGTAGATGGCGAGTTGTTGCAGGATGTCATCCCCCGCGACCGGGTGCTGGCGCATCAGCCAGTATTCCCCCTCGTCCAGTTTGCCCGGCTTGAGCAGGACAGCATCGGGAATGGCGATCTTACCGAGGTCATGCACGCGCGCCGCGAGGATGATCGCCTCTGATTCGGCGAAACCAATCGTCCCCAACTCGTCAATGATTTGCTGCGTGTACATCGCGACGCGCTCCGAATGTTGCGCCGTCGAGGTGTCGCGCCGGTCAACGGTGTCAGCCAAGGCCTCGATCGTGTGGCGGATCTCCAGCAGCGTGGCTCGATGCCCGCGCATCGCCAGATACGGCCCCAACAGCGGCAGGAGCGCGATTACCAGGGTCAGCGGCGTGAGATCACGGACCATCGTGAGGAGCAGGCCAATCGAGAAGAGCGTAATATTCTGCATCAAGATGCCGGGTATATTGGCCATAAAGACCTGCAGCGGCGACTTACCGATGTCTATGCCGACGACACCGGAGACGAGCGCCGCATTGACGAGCAGATAGAGCGCCGCCGCCAGCAACGCCGCGACCAACGTCTCCACGCTCGCCAGCGGCGCGCGGAAATTCGTCCGGACGAAGGAATGATAGGCAAGCCCGGCCGCACCCGCCGCGCACGCGAATTGCGCGACATTGAAGAGCAGCCGCCGGAACTTCTTGCGCAAGAAGAGTTCAGTGACAAATGTGCCGAACGCGGCGAGGAGGACGCCAACAATCGCGCCATAGGCGATACTCGCCCCGAAGAAGACCGTGCCGGAGACCGTGAAGGAGACACTGAACTTCGATTGTGGCAGGGCGACCTGCATGAGATCCATCGTCATCACGAGCGCGAGCATCACGACGAGGACGATGAAGTCCGTCGCCTTCAGGGGGCGAAACCACGCCCCCGCCGCTTGGCGCGCGCTCTCGATCGTGACGATGATCGCGAGAATGATCACTGTAAGAATCGCGGCGTTTGTTCGGGTCTGGCTTGTCCGTTTCATGCGTCGCAGTATCCCGCTTCCGTCCTGCCATTATCTGCGCGCGAGGCGCACGTACGCCTATGATACGAGATTGTACCACAACGAAAGGTTCAGCGATACATCTTCTGTCACGAGAGTTTTGCCGCATGTTTGCCTCGGCGCCTGTTGAAATGGCGCTTCATTCCGCGATGGCGGGGGCCGCGGGCACAAAAAAAAGAAAGCCCCCGGATGGGGCTTTCAATCTCACACCGCCGAGCGGTGGTCGGGAACTAGTTCCAGGTGATGTCAGTCCACTTCATTATAGCCCTCCAGCCCTGTCCAAAAAAAAGACCCACGCAATTGTCAGACGAAGCGGAAGCGAGGCCAGCCAATCGGCCCACTCCCTTGATCGCCGCTCACGAATGAACGTGAACTTTCGATCCTCTTCGACTGTAACATCATGCCGTGAGCAATGCAAGTGCTAGAGAATATACTTCACTCTCCATTGTTTTATGATCTTTGGTCTTAAATGGAATGAGAGATTAAAAAATGACTCGATTCGCGTTCGCGATCGGCCTGTCGTGGCATTTGATCGAGGAGGAGGATGCAGGTGTTGCCCTATGCGGGAGGGGAAGGCTGCGAGGGGGCAGCAGGAGCGGGTATATCGTCGGCCGGTCGGCGTTGCCGCCACCTCAGCCAGACATGCAGGAGCCGCTGCACGGCAGTCACATACGTGAGGGCCGCGAGCAACCAGAGGATGACGTCCGTCCAGCCGAAGAGGAGGAAGGCGCCCAGCCCGACGACCCGTTCCGGCCGGGCGAGGATACCGACCTCGTTGTCGAACCCCAGCGACTCCGCGCGGGCGCGGGCATACGAGACGAGGAGCGATCCCGTCGCGCAGCCATAGAGGAGCAGCGTCCGCGTCGTTGCGTTCGTCGGATCGTGCTGTACATGCCAGAGCAGCCCGAAGAAGAGGAGCACCTCGGAATAGCGGTCAAGGTTAGAATCGAGGAAGGCGCCGAAGGGGGAGCCTTTGCCCGTCGCCCGCGCGAGCGCGCCATCAATCATGTCGAACGGCGCCGCGATCAGGAGCAGCAAGCCACCGAGACCGATGCGACCCGTGGCCAGGACGACCGCGACCGCACCATTGACGGCGAGACCGAAGAGGCTCGCCAGGTCGGGCGTCAGGCCAGTGCGGGCAAGCCCGTGACCCACCCGGTCCATGCGCGTCCGAACGGCGTCCTTGACGAGGTTGGAGATCATCGCAGCGCGACGCTCAACGATGCACGGCGCCGCTGCAATGTCGCGGCCTGCTCGTATTCCCCCACGACCCGCTTTCCCACTTCGACCCACGAGTACTGCATGGCGGTCGCGCGGCCGGCCTCACCCATCGCGCGGGCAAGCGAGCGATCGGCGAGCAGGCGAATCATCGCCATCGCCAGCGCCTGCGCGGAGGCCGGTTCGACCATCAGCCCTTCGACGCCATTAGTGAGGATGCCCTGATGACCGGGGATCGCCGTCGTAACGATCGGGATGCCCGACGCCATCGCTTCCATTACCACCAGCCCGAACGACTCCCGTCCGGTCGCGGGAGAGCAAAAGAGGTCCGCGCTGGCGTAATAGCGCGGCAATTCCTCGCTCGTTGCGAAGCCGGCGAATTCGACATTGCGCTCCAGGCCGTGGCTCTCAATGAAGCGGAGGTAACGCTTCGGCTGGCCCCGCCCGACGATGAGCAGCCGCACATCGGGGTATTGCGCGCGCATGAGGCCAATCGCCCGCGTCAGATACTTGAACCCCTTGCGCGCGTCGTTGTAGCGACCAACAAAGAGGATCGTCGGGCGCCCATCGCGGTAGCGGGGGAACGGCTCGACGTCCGGCCCGAAGCGCTCCGGCTCGATACCGTTCGGGATGACGACGACGCGGCCGGGGAAGTAACTCTGCACGTAGGCCCGCGCCGCGCGCGAGACCGCGATCCGTCCGTGCAGCATGCGGAAATCCCGCCGCAGGTAGGGCCGGAAGGTCGCATAGCCCATATTCGATTCGCTGAAGGCATGGAACGTCCCGACATTGATGCTCGTTGAATGGCGCAGGACGACATGCGGCAGGTTCGGCATCAGCGGCTCGTGCAGGTGGATGACATCGAACTGTTCGGCGCGCAGCACCTCCTTGACCGGGCGGCTGAGGGCGAAGGGCTGCAGCGTGATCCACGCGGAGGAGCCATTCGCGGGGAACTTCACCGCGCGGCCAATGCCGTAGAAATCCTGCCCGACGACAAATTCATCCTCGTTGCCGCTCCCGGCGGGCGCGATCACCGTAACGTGATGCCCCATCGCCCGCAGGACGACCGACAGATGCTGGATATGATCGGCGACGCCGCCGGGGTGGCGGACATCGTACGGCGAGACAAGCGCGACTTTCATCAGCATGGCTCCGGGTTCGAGGGTCGAGGGTCGGAGCGGGGCAACCGGGGTTCCTCGAACTCCGAACTCCGAACGCTGAACTTCCCCGCGACCTCGCGCGCCTTGCGGGCGGGAACGAGCACCCACGCTTTATAGAGGCTCGCACCGGCGATCGCGCGATGCTCGTTGAAGTCCCAGAAGCGGCCATGCGCCTGTGTCGTGTGCGCCGCGAAGGCCACGCGCAGATCATCCGGCGTCCGGCCCGGAAAGGTCGTGTATGCCGAGCCAATCAGGCTGCTCGAATGCGCGTCGCTTCCTGCCATCACCGGCAGATGCAGCAGCGTGCGATTCAGATCGCGCGCACGGCGGCAGGCGACGCGCCCCGCGACGCTCGGATTGAGCATTTCGATGGCGTCGAAATAGACGCCGCTGCGCTGCCCCGCGCCGCCGAGGGCATGGATGCGGCGGAGCGTCCGCTCGCCGAGGCTGGTGGTCAGCCACGACATCGGATGCGGCACGATGGCAATGCCGCCCGCCTCGTGGATCGCTGCGAGGGTGGCATCCATCGTCTTCAGCATCGGAAATTCCTGCTCAACGAAGAGCGCGAGCAGATGGCCGTGCCGTGTCGTCACTTCCGTGCCGGTGATCACCTGCACACGGCTATTGCGTTGTGCGGCGCGTTCTCGCGCCTCCAGCGCGCCCCGGATGGCATCATGATCGGTGATCGCGACGACATCGAGGTCAGTCTGATCCTCGGCGTAATCGAGCAATTCGGTGACGGACTGCAAGCCGTCCACAGTATCGGTATGCAGATGCACATCGGCCCGGCCCCGCGACGGCACAGGCGGCGATGCACTTTCGTTCGCAGATTGACGGTCCGTCACGCCACACTCCCCTGCTCGCATGCTCATACGAGCAGTATAGCGAACGACGCGCCGTCCGTCCAAATCGGAAGAATGCTGTTGCTGCCCGGGGCGTTATACGCTTTCTCACGAGCGAGGCGTGATACCGCTCCTATAGCATGTGCTATCATCGCTTCACGGAATAGTCATGAATAGGGGGTGGACGATGGCGGCATCGCGGGCTCAGCATGCGGGCAGGATCGAAACCGGGCAGATGGCCGCAACGCCATCACGGGTGGGGCGCCGGGGATTGATCGCGGGGGCGGCGGCGCTGGCGGCGGGGCTGATCGCCGCGCGCACCCCAGAGCCGGTGGCAGCGACGGCGGGCGGGACGAACGGCACGTCGCTGATCATCGGCGCGAACAGCGACACGGGCAACACCCCCAACACCTATACCGCCTTCACTACCACACTGCGCCCAACCTCGGGAACCACCGTGCCCGGAACTTTCTCAAGTGGCGCCGCACTCACCGGCATTGGCGTAGATGGCCGCGAGGGCTTGCTCGGCGTCTGCAACGGACAATTCGGCAAAGGCATTGAGGGCGATACTGATACTGGCACGGGTGTCTTCGGGTGGGCCAGTAGCACCACCGCCACAACCTCGTACGGCGTCTTTGCCCGGAGCTTAGCGACCGCAGGGTATGGGGTTTACGGGTTGGCAGACGGCAGCGCAGCGATCGGCGTCTGTGGGACGTCGAGCGGCACTGCACCGTCGGTCTTCGGCCAGAATACCGGCTCCGCCACCAGTTCAGGACCGGGAGCGCAGGGCACCTCCAACCTCGGTCATGGCACGGTCGGGGTCTCCGGCGCCTCCGACGGTCATGCCGCCCTCTACGGCTTCTCCAATCGCACCGGCGGCATCGCTCTGCGCGCCTCGATGGACCCGATGGTCCGCACCGCCCCCTTCTCCTTCGCCGGCGTCTTCGACGGCACGGTCGTCATCTCCGGCTCCCTGTTCATCGGTGGCACCAAGAGCGCCTACGTCACGCACCCGGACGGCAGCCACCGCCTGCTCTACTGCGAGGAATCCACGGAGAGCTGGTTCGCGGACTACGGGGAGGGGAGGCTGACGAACGGGAAGGCGGAGATCGCGCTCGATCCGGACTTCGCCGCGCTGGTGGAGACGAACACCCTGCACGTCTTCCCGGTGGCACACGACGAGCATCCCCTCCACGTCGCGCAGCGCAGCGCGAGCGGGTTCACCGTCGCGGCCACGCCGGACGCCGCCGCCTATGCCAAGGGGAAGAAGGCGACCGACCTGAGCGGGACGTTCAGTTACCGGGTGGTAGCGAAGCGGAAGGACGTGAAGGGGGAGCGGCTGGCGCGGTTTGTGCCGCCGAAGGAGCTGCCGTTCGACGCCGCCAAAGCGACTACCCTCCCCCCTTCACCCCCACGCAAGCCGTAGTCATTGCGGACAGCCCCGCGTCGGACATCGCGCATTTCCGCATACTATTGACATGCACGAAGCACGATGGCACAATACCAGCAGCACCCTAACAAGCGTTTGTTTGCAAGTGAGGATCGGATGGACGGACGCAAGCGGCAAATCGAGGACGTGGCGAGTACGCTCTTCAGCGAGCGCGGATATAGCGCGACGAGCGTGCGGGACATCGCGCGTGCGCTCGACATGCAGGGCGGCAGCCTCTACGCCCACATCGCCTCGAAGGAAGACGTGCTCTGGAACATCGTCAGCCGTGCGGCGGAGCGATTCCACGCGGCGGTACGCCCCGTCGCCAACGGCACGGAATCTGCCACGGAGCGTCTCAGGGGTATGGCGCGGGCGCATGTGCGGGTCATCACGGATGATATCGAGCACGCGACCGTCTTCCTGCACGAATGGCGCTTCCTCGGCCCGGAACGGCGCGCCGCGATTGCCCGGCAGCGGGACGCTTACGAAGCGTACTTCCGCGCCGTGATCGCCGAGGGGATGTGCAATGGCGAGTTCCGCCGCGCCGATCCGAAGATGGCCGGGCTTGGCATCCTCTCCGGTCTGAACGGTATCGCGCAGTGGTACCGGCCCGATGGCTCACTCGCGCCGGATGCCATCGCGGACGCCTTCGCCGCCCTCTTCCTCCGCGGCCTCTGCGCGCCGCAACCGGACGAAACGGATGAAACCCCATGAACCGCAGAGACGCAGAGGACGCAGAGAGGGAGAGAGGAATACGGATGAAGAAAAAACAAGCATCTTCTTTCTCCGCATTCCTCTACGGTTCATGGGGTTTCGATTGCTCTTGAGGGAGTTTGCCATGACTGAGCAGGAACGATTGGATACCTTCAACGCGCACGTCGCCAGTGGCGGCAAGGTCGAACCGGGCGACTGGATGCCCGATGCGTATCGCAAGGCGGTGCTGAAGTTCGTCGAGATGCACGCGAACAGCGAGTTGATGGGCGTTTTGCCGGAGCGCGAGTGGCTCATGCGCGCGCCGTCCTTGAAGCGCAAACTTGCCCTCACCGCGAAGGTGCAGGACGAGGTCGGCCACGCGCAACTGCTCTATCGCGTCGCGGAGGATCTCGGCAAATCGCGCGAGGCAATGCTGGACGATCTCCTGGCAGGCAAGACGAAGTTTCACAATGTCTTCCACTATCCGACGAAGACGTGGGCAGATGTCGGTGTGATCGCCTGGCTCGTGGACGCCGCCGCGATCGTCGCGCAGCAGGCGCTCCGCGAATCCTCCTACGCGCCCTACGCCCGGACGATGAAGAAAATTTGCTGGGAGGAGTCCGTCCACATCATCCACGGTCGGGATGTGCTCCTTTCCCTCCTCAACGGCACTGCTACGCAGCGCGCGATGGTGCAGGAGGCGCTGGATCGTTGGTGGGGGCCGCTGATGCAGATGCACGGTCCGCCGACCGATCCGACGAAGGACCGTGACCTCGCCTGGCGGATCAAAAACAAGTCGAACGACGAACTGCGGCAGGAATTCCTCGCGATCTACGTCCCGCGTATCCGCGAACTCGGCCTGACCTTGCCCGATTCCGCATTGCGGTACGACGAGACGGCGGGCCGCTGGCGCTTCACCGAGCCGGACTGGAAGGAACTGTACGCTGTCGTCACCGGCCATGGCCCAATGTCCCAGGAGCGCCTCGCCTTCCGCCAGATCAACTACGATCAGACGCAGTGGGTCCGCGACGCCATCCTCGCCGTCCCCCGCGCCGCGTAGGGATCGAAACCGGGGAGAATCGCAGAGGCGCAGAGGGTGCAGAGCAGGAATGAGAGAAGCATATTTTGAAGAAACGTGCAGAATACCTTCCTTTCGTTTCTCCTTCCTTCCCCTCCGTATCGTTCTCTCTGCGCCCTCTGCGCCTCTGCGGTTCATTCGCTTTCCGTTTTCAGAGGTGCTGTGATGGAAGTGTATGAAGTCTTTCGGCAGGAGCGAGAAGGGGAGCCGATGCGGCATGCGGGGAATGTCCTCGCGCCCGATCGGGAACTTGCCGCGCACTACGCGCGGGAATTTTACAGCCGCCGACAGGAGAGCATCCGCCTCTGGGTCGTGCCGCGCGCCGCGATCGAGCAGGTGGACGATCCCGATTTGCTCCAACCGCCGCTCGACCGCTCCTTTAAGAAGCCGGCGGGCTACGTCATCAAGGACAAGCTCGACGCCGCGCGGACGCGAGGAGGATTGCCGTGACGAGTTCGAAGTTCGAAGTTCGCGGTTCGAAGAGCGAGGTGGATACACGCCGAACGCCGAACGCCGAACCCCGAACCGCATTGGCCGAGTTGCTCCTGACGCTCGCGGA
>JAICJW010000422.1 GCA_025928215.1 Chloroflexia bacterium
ACATCTCGCCATTGCCGAACGCCGCCTCCGCCTCCGCCCGCGCGAGAGGCAGCACGCGCTCCAGTTCGGCCTCCGAGCGCACGATGCGCATGCCGCGCCCGCCGCCGCCCGCCGTCGCCTTGAGCATGACCGGGAAGCCGATGCGCCGCGCCGCACGCTGTAAGTCGCCATCGTTCGCGGCGGGTCTTTCGAGGCCGGGGAGGATCGGCAACCCGGCGCGGCGCATTGTCTCGCGTGCCGCCGCCTTATCGCCCATCCGCTCGATCGTCTCCGCGCGCGGCCCGATGAAGGTGATTCCCAATTCCTCGCACATCTCCGCCATATAGGCGTTCTCGGCGAGGAAACCGTACCCGGGATGGATCGCGTCGCACCCCGTCAGTTGCGCCGCCGTGACGATCCGGGGCCGACTGAGGTATGACTGCGCCGCCGGCCCCGGCCCGATACAGACCGCCTCATCCGCCAGTTGCACGGGCAGCGACTCCCGGTCCGCCTCCGAATACGCGACAACCGCCGGTAACCCGAAGTCCCGGCAGGCCCGCAAGATCCGCAGCGCAATTTCCCCGCGGTTCGCAATCAATACCTTCTGCAACATCGTCTAACCCTTTGAACCGCGGAGACGCGGAGAACGCAGAGAACCATGAAGGAGAGATAAAACGTTCTGATTCCACCTCATCATACTCATCTTTATGTTCTTTGCGCCTCTCTGCGTCCTCTGCGGTTCAATCATCTCTCACTGCCCGCAGGCATGGAAACGGGCGGCTGTGACACCGCCCGCGCCGTCTCGTTTCATGTTACTGCATCACCATGCCGCCGTCTACGTGGAAGACGTTACCGGTCATATATGCGGCGGCAGGTGAGGCGACGAAGGCAACGACCGCCGCAACGTCCTCCGGCGTGCCGAGGCGGCCCATCGGCACCTGTTCGAGGATTTTCCCGCGCATGTTTTCGGGGATCGCGTCCGTCATATCAGTCGCGATGTAGCCGGGGGCGACGGCGTTGACAGTGATACTACGCGCGGCGACTTCGCGGGCGATGGATTTCGTGAAGCCGATCAGGCCCGCTTTCGCGGCGGCGTAGTTCCCCTGCCCGGCATTCCCGACGATGCCGACGACGCTGGAAATGTTGATGATCCGCCCGCTCCGCTTGCGGAGCATCGGGCGCAAGGCGGCGCGCGTCGTATGGAACGCCCCCTTCAGGTTCGTGTCGAGTACGGCGTCCCAATCCTCGTCGGTCATTCGCATCAACAGTTGATCGCGCGTGATACCGGCATTATTGACGAGCACATCAATCCGCCCGTACTGCTGGATCGCCGTCTCGATCAGCCGTTCCGCGTCGTCGCGGTTGCTCACGTCGCCCTGCACGAGCGTCGCCTCGCCACCTGCGGCGGTAACTGCCTGCGCGGTCTCTTGCGCCGCCGCCTCGCTCCCCCGGTAGTTGACGATCACCGCCGCGCCATCCCGCGCGAACCGCACCGCGACCGCCCGCCCAATCCCCCGGCTCGCCCCGGTGACGACAATGATTTGCCGCTCTGCCTCACTTGCCATCGATCCCCCTTGGTATCTTACGAAGCCAGAAGCGCATCGCTGGTCTGCGTGCGCGCCTCTTTGTCTGTGCGTTTAATGAGACCGCTGAGGACGTTGCCGGGGCCGATTTCGAGGTAGTCAGTCACGCCGGCGTCGCGCATCGTCTCGACGGCGCGCACCCATTGGACGGGCGAAAAGATGTGGTCTATCAGTTCGGCGCGCAGATCGGCGGCGATGGCGATGGGGTGGCCGTCCACATTCGCCAGAATCGGCACGGCGGGATCGGTGAGATCGGCGGCGTCGAGGAGCGGCGTGAGGGCATCGGCGACGGGGCGCATCAGCGACGTGTGAAACGCCGCCGAGACGGGGAGCATGATCGCCCGGCGCGCGCCGCGTTCCTTCGCGAGGGCGGCGGCGCGTTCGACATCCTCCTGCCGCCCGGCAATCGTCACCTGCCCCGGCGCGTTGATGTTCGCGACCTCAACGCCTGCCTCCGCCGCCAGCGATTGCACCGCCTCGGTCTCCATACCGAGGACGGCAGCCATCGCGCCGTGCCCGAACTCCTGCATTAACTCGCCGCGCCGCCGTACGAGACGGACGGCGTCCGCGAAGGGCAGCGCGCCGGTGCAGACCGCCGCCGAATACTGGCCGAGGCTATGCCCCGCGGCGAATGCGGCATCCGGCAATTGCCCGCGCCGCTTCAATGCCTCGAATTGCACGACGCTGACGACGAGCATCGCCGGTTGCTGCGTGTCCGTCTGCTGAAGGGTGGCGTCCGGGCCATTCCAGATAATTTCGCTGAGCGCGAAGCCGAGGGCATCGTCCGCCTCCAAAAATCGCTGCCGCGCCTCCGGTTCGGCATCCGCCAGCGCCTTACCCATGCCGACCGATTGTGAACCTTGCCCCGGAAAGACCCACGCCGTCGCCGTCATGCGGTTCCCCCCTCCGCGCCCCGCCCCCAACGGATGACCGACGCGCCCCACGTCAGCCCGCCACCGAAGGCGACGAGCAGCAGGTTCGCGCCATCATGCAGCAATCCACGGTCGGACGCCTCGGAAATGGAGATCGGGATCGTCGCGGCAGAGGTGTTGCCGTAGCGATCAATATTCACCCAGACACGGTCGCGTGGCAGATCGAGCCGCTTTGCGGTCGCCTCGATGATGCGCAGGTTCGCCTGATGCGGGATGAGCATGTCTATTTCGCGGAAGTGCATCCCGGCCCGCGCGATTGCCTCGATTGCCGCGTCCCCCATCGTCCGCACGGCGAACTTGAAGACCTCCGACCCCTCCATCCGCAGATACTGGTCGTGCCGATCCAGCATCTCCTGCGTGATCGGTAAGGTGGAATTGCCGCCGGGGGCTTTCAGCAGACGGCCGCCGCTGCCATCCGCACCGAGCGTCAGCGAGAGCAGGCCGCGCGGCTGATCGGTCGCTTCGAGGACAACCGCACCCGCGCCGTCGCCGAAGAGCACGCAGGTACGGCGGTCGGTGTAGTCCGTGAGGCGGGTCAATGTCTCCGCGCCGATGACGAGAATGCGGGAGTAGACGCCGGTGCGGATGAACTGCGTCGCGGTGGCGAGGGCATAAATGAAACCGGAGCAGGCCGCGCCGATGTCGAAGGCCGGTATGCGCGTCACGCCGAGCAGACTCTGGACGACACACGCGGTGCTGGGGAAGAAGTAATCTGGCGTGGCGGTCGCGACGACGATCAGGTCGAGATCGGTGGGATCGAGCCGTGCAACGGCGAGCGCCTTACGGGCCGCGTTCGCCCCGAGCGTCGCGGTCGTCTCGTCCGGCGCGGCGACACGGCGCTCGCGGATGCCGGTACGCGACATAATCCACTCATCGTTCGTCTCCACCATCCGTTCGAGATCGGCATTCGTCAGGATCTGTTCGGGCACATAGTGGCCCCACCCGGTGATTGCCGCATATCGCTTGCGTTGTTCCACCATGCCCGCGCGCCCCTTCCCGCTTGTATCCGTCGCCGCTCCACCTAGCATACCAAACGATCACGCCGATTCGCGCGGGGAGAAAGCAAAACGGGAGTGGTCATCGCCACTCCCGTTGCCATGTGATCGCACGATCGCGCGGAGGCTATTGCTCCGTGCGGCGGGTGCGCTGCTTGATCTCGATGATCTGGTTGCCGCGATACTGGCCGCACGTCGGGCAGACGTGATGCGAG
>JAICJW010000523.1 GCA_025928215.1 Chloroflexia bacterium
AGGTTGTTGATCCCTTCGGGCGACTCGATCATGATGATGACACAAATCTCGTTATTGGCGCGCGTGTTGTACTCGCCGGGCTGGGCATCGAAGGAGGCGTTGTATCGCCCGCCGCCGAATGAGCGGTTGCCGATTGGGGGGCGCTTCGCCGCGCGGGCAATCGCACGTGATTCTGCCACCGTGTTCACCATCGGAGCGACGATGCCCCATGCGCCGGCATCCAGCACGCGCTTGATGTTCTCGTGATGGCCCTGCGGCAGGCGTACCATCGGCGCGGAGAGCGAGCCGCGCATCGCCATCATCATCAACGCGACGGTTTCGATGTCTATGGCGTTGTGCTCCCAGTCAATCGTCAGCCAGTCGAAGCCGACCGTCGTCATCGCTTCGACCGCGAGGGGCGCGCCGTAACTCAACCATGTGCCGATTTGTGGGCGGCCTTCCCGCAGCCCGCGCAAGACGTGATTCTCCCGCATGTTCTCCCTCTTCTCTGCGTTTGAAGTTCGGAGTTCGAAGAAAGGACGAACGTTCCCCTCATCGAATTGCGAACATCGAACGCTCTCATACCAGATGGCCACGCTCGTCCGCACGGAGCGGTTCCAGTTCACGCACAAGTTCCAGATTGCCGTTCGCTCGCACCTCGTCAAGCAGCGCGGGCGAGACGGCGAGCGTATCGAGGTGCAAGGTGCTGTGAATGCGCGCGATGCGCGGCGGGCGTTCGACGCCGCGTAACGCGGAGCGGATCGCCCACTCAATCGCGTCCTCATCGTTCGGGCGGATCAGCGGGATCTTCCCTGCCATGATTGACTCGGCGGTGATCGCATTCATCATCAGCGCGTGGTGGTCAATCTGCTCGAAGACGCGGCGGGTCGTGAAGTCGGCGAAGCCGATGCCCATCGCGTTCCCGTGCGTCTCCGAGGTCAGGCTGAGAACGACGATGCGCGTGAAATCGGGCACCTTCGGGCCGCCGAACCGCCGCCACATGCCGATAATGTTCGGGTCCATACCCGTGCCGCTGATGTTCTTGCCCATCGTGTCCACGATCAGCACGTCCAACTGGTCGAACGGCACGCGCGGCAAGAGCGTATTGGCAAGGGTCAGCAGGTCGGCATCGGTGGCAATGATCTCGTTAGGCCGGGTGACGCGGATCGTATGCACCTGCTCGTAGGCGTTCTCGACGATGTGAATGCCGGCGATGATGTTCGCCTGTTCGAGCGTGATCGCGGCGGCATCCGTGATATGCGTGCCGAGGCCGGCGGAATGCATCTGCTCCGCGCCGTGCCGTTTGCCCATCCCGACCGCGATCATCTTCGCGACACCGCTCTCGACCGCGCCCCGGAAGGCGGTGTGCGCCTTAACGCGGTTGACGACGATCACGCCGTCCGCCTCGCTCGCCATCCGGTCGTAATAGACGGGGATACCGTCCGTTGTGGTGCCGAGGGTCACGACTTCCATCGTCGCGCGGACGGGGCAGCCGAGCGCCGTCTCGGTCATGCCGTACCCGGCCATCATCTCGATCTGGCCCTCGGCGGTCGCGCCACCGTGCGACCCCATCGCGGGGATCAGGAAGGGCTGCGCGCCGCGGGCGTAGAGTTCCTCGACGACGGTGCGGAGGATCGGCACGATGTCCGCGATTCCTCGGCTGCCGCCGGTGAGGGCGATTTTCGCGCCCGGTTTGATCTGGGGCAGATCACCGAGTGCCGCGATACCGGCCCGGATCGCACCCGGTACATCGTCGAGATGCTGTGGCGAGAGTTTCTGGCGGATACGGGCGAGCGGCGGAACAGTCGTCACGGCGTGCGTCCGTGGCGGGGCGACGACCGCTGATTGCACCGCATCCCCGACCGTGCTCATCGCCCCGCGCTCCCTTCCTCGCCATTCGTTGTGTGTATCGTAAGGATAGGCTCACTCTTCACGCGAGGTAGCCTACCACCGGATTGCAATGAGCGAAACCCTTTCATCGGGCGGTCAGGGAGACGAGCAGATGAGCGGCGGTGGGGAAGATGGTCAAGGAGCTTGGCCATTTTCCTCACCGCCACGCGTCGAACCGCGAATCGTTCAGCGTAGCGGCAGGGGAACGAGGATGGTACGATAGGCGATACCGTGCGATCCGCCGTGTGCGAAAGGAGCGACCGCGATGATCAGACCCCACGTTCTGCCCGGCATCGGCGTCGGCGCCGACCTCGGCGATTACCTCGATGACATCCCGCTGCCGCCCGTCTACGCGGTGCATGATGAATCGCCGCAGCCCTTGATTGGCGACCTGCGCGCCGCCGTCCGCACGGCGCTTGCCGAGTCGGGCGCGCTGGAACGGATCACGCAGGGGATGCGCGTCGCGGTCTGCGCGGGCAGCCGGGGCATAGATCAGATCGTGCCGACGCTGCGGGAAGCGATTGTCGCGGTGCGGGAACGGGGCGCGGAGCCGTTCGTGATCGCGGCGATGGGATCGCATGGCGGCGCGACCGCCGAGGGGCAGCA
>JAICJW010000394.1 GCA_025928215.1 Chloroflexia bacterium
AGCAGGCTTCAGCCTGCCGGACGCTGGCAGGCTGAAGCCTGCTCCACCAAGAAAAACGCATTCAACTGCGTAACTCCTATAACTTTCAACTTTTGACTTGTTCCCGCCTCGTTGACAAAATTGGCGGCGTATCGTTAGGATGCCGCTGCACCTTCGTCGTACGTACCGTTTTTGCTTGCTTGAGGGACCCTCACAGATGGTCGCCCATACTGGTTCGGATTCGCCGCTCTCGCTGGCGGCGCGCCTCGTGCAGGCGGTGGACGCGCCTGACCCGACCGGCGCGGCGCTGTTCGCGGTCAGCGAGACGCTCGGCAGCGGCGCGACCGCATTCTATGCCTTCAATCCGGTGGACGGGACGATTGTCATGACGCATGCGACGGTCGGCGCAGCGCTCGCGCGCGATGCGATCGCCCTCCATCACCGGGAAGACGCCAGCATCGCCGCGCGAACGCTGCGCGATCAGTCGTCTGTCATCTTTCCCGACTATGTCCCGATTGATGACGCGCGCGCTGCGCTCGGTGCGTTGGGTATCGCGCCACCTTTCAATCTCGTCTCGTTCCCCGTGAGCGTCGGCGGTCTCCGGTTCGGCGTTATCCAGGCAGTCAATGTCGCGTCGCACTATGTCGGCCCGCTGGCCCCGGCGGCGATTGAAGAGATCGGCGTGCTGTTCGGCGCGGCGCTCGCCAGCGCGCGGCGGCGTGCCGAACTGGCGATGATTGGTGAGACGATCGCGCGGGTCAATCAGTCGCTCGATCTGGGCGAGACGCTGAACGCGATCCTGCATGGGCTGATGGCGCTCGTCCCGTCTGTTTCGTCCTCGATCTATTTGGACGGCCTCGCGCCGGATGCGCTCGTGCGCGTGGCGATGCGCACCGAGGGGGAAGGCGAGCGCTATCCGACGACGCAGCCCCGCCCGCTCGACGGTAGCCTCACCGGATGGGTCTACCGGCATCATCAGGCGGTCAATGTGCCCGATCTCTACACCGATCCGCGTGTCTTGCGCCGTGGGCCGGATGCCTTGCCGCCCGCAACGAGTGTGCGCAGTTTTCTAATGCTTCCGCTGATGGTTGGAGATCACCCGGTCGGGACGCTCGTCGCGTCGCGCCGTACAACGCACGCTTTCACCGACGACGATCTACGGATCGCCAAGCGATTTGCCCCGCTGGCCGCTCAGGCGGTCGCCAATGCGCGGCTCTACACCGAGGCGGAACATGCGCGGCAGCGGTCCGAGACATTACTTGAAGATCTAGCGGATGCGATCATCCGGCTCGACCGGGAGAGCATCGTCATCGGTTGGAACAAGGGCGCGGAACGGCTCTTCGGCTATCGGGCCGAAGAAGTGCTCGGCACACATCCGCCGCTCGTCTCCCTCGATGATGAGGCGGAGACGGCGGGGATGTGGAACCGCGTGCTTGAGCGCGGCGAGAGTTTCACGCATATTGAAAACACGCAGCGCCACAAGGATGGGCGGTGGCTCGATACACTCGTCTCGCTCTCGCCGTGGCGAGAACGCGGGGAAATCGTCGGCGTGATCGGCGTGATTCGGGACATTACGTCGCGCAAGGAACTCGAGCGCGAACTGGCGCAACGCGTCGCGGACGGCGCGCGGCGGGAGCGTGACGCGGCCTTTGTGGCGGCGGTGGCACAGGCGTGCAACTCCATTGCCTCGGAGTCGGCCACGCTCCAGATGCTTGCGAACCTTACCGCGCAATGGGCGGATTCCGCCTCGGTGGTCACGTTCGCAGAAGAGGGTGCGCGCCTCGCCGCCTATGCCTCCCGAACACCGGACGAGGACATGCCGATCCGTCGAATCATCGAGGAGCGGGCAGCGTGGCAATCGGAGAAGATTCTCGAGGCGCGCGTCGTCGCGGAGAACACCCCCCGCCTCCTCGATTTTCGCGACCCTACCGTCGCAACGCCAATCGCGGATGTGGCACGAGCGCGGGCATATCACACGCTCGCTTCACTCCCGATTCGGGCCGTCGGCGAAATCGTCGGGGTAATGACCGTCGCGGCGCGTGCCGCGACGCCGCCCCTCGATGAGCAGGCGCTGACGACGCTCGAACTGGTCGCGGAGCAGGCGGGTCTGGCGATCACGAAGGACCGCCTGTTGCGGCAGGTGGAGGCACAGGTGCGGGAGTTGGAGGAGGCGAACCGCCACAAGGACGATTTCCTCGCCTCGCTCTCGCACGAACTGCGCACGCCGCTCAACGCGATCCTCGGCTTCGGGCGGCTGATCGCGGACGGCCTGATTGACGATCCGAGCGAACTGCACGAAGCGGCGGAAGATATCGTCGCCAGTGGTGATCTCCTGCTCGCGCAGGTGAACGACCTGCTCGATATGGCGCGGGTGGGCGCGGGCCGGATGACCGTTGGAGCGGAAGCGGTGGACATCGGGGATGTCTGCCGGAGTTGCGAGCGCGTTCTGTCGCCGCTCATCGCCGCGAAACGGCAGCGTCTGGCGATCCACATTCCACCCCGAACGCCTCCCGTGCGGGCGGATGCCGCGCGTCTCACGCAGGTCGTTCTCAACTTGCTGACGAACGCGCACAAGTTCACGCCCGATGGCGGCTCAATCACCGTCACGGTCAGCATGCGCGGGGAAACGGTCGCGCTCACCGTGCGGGACACCGGCATCGGCATCGCGCCCGAGCACGCCGCGTTGATCTTCGAGCCATTCCGCCGCGTCGAAACGGGCTACGCGCGCTCGCAGAGTGGTACCGGCCTTGGCCTCGCCCTCTCCCGTCGGCTCGTCGAACTGATGGGCGGTACGCTCACGCTCGACAGTACGCCCGGAATGGGCAGCACCTTCACCGTCATCCTCCCTGCCCTCCTCGTCACCTCGCTGGTCTAACGTTCTTACCCACGAAGGCGCGAAGAACGCGAAGAGGAGAAAGAAAAGGAACAGCGGCACGGTCTTCGTGACTGCCAAACAGGCGAAAGCCGCCTATGCTGCATTGGGAATCGAGAAGCGGGAGATCGAACGGCGGCAACCCTGGCAGAGTGACATCGAGACGAACTTCAACGCGCTTTGGCCGGGCGCCTTCTGGACAGATAGGGGGAGCACGGGCTGTGTAAGGAGCACGCGGCGGTCGAGGAACCACTGGTCTATGAGACCTCGTTCCGCTCGCCGCAATTGACGCTGTGGGAATTGGATGATACCGAGTGGTTGAAGGTCATCCGGCGGGCCGACGATGCGCCACGGCAACCGGGCCAAGCATCGCCCCGGCAAGTATCGCTCTTCTTGTTGCCACGCACCCGGATTGTACGGACGAGATGGCTGGACAGCAGAACGGATGTTCGCTACACTCGTCGCGGTGCCTGACTCCGGAGGAGACAACGATGCCGATTCGGCACGCGGTTCTCGGATAGTGGGGCGGATCCACGTTCAGAGATCGGCGCAGCGCGTCGAGACCAAGGGGAGGCAGCATGAAGTTTCTTCTCACTTCCGCTGGTATCAGCAACGCGAGCATCCACGACGCGCTGGTCAACCACTTGGGCAAACCGATTGCCGAGGCCAGCGCCCTCTACATCCCCACCGCGATCTACGCCAATCCCAATGGTGCGTCCTTGTCCTCCCGGGTGATCCGCGGCGAGATCGGCGACCCCTTCTGCGATGCGGGATGGAAGTCGTTGGGGTTGCTGGAGCTCACCGCGCTGCCCAGCATCCCGGAAAACTATTGGCTCCCTCTGGTTCAGGAGATTGATGCGCTGCTGGTGGGAGGCGGCGATCCCCTGTATCTCTGCTACTGGATGCGACAATCCGGACTGGCGGCCCTCTTGTCGTCGCTGCGGCGCGCGGCGGTGTACGTGGGACTGAGCGCCGGGAGCATGGTGCTCTCCCCCGCCGTCGGAGAGGAGTTCATCCGCTGGCGTCCGCCCACCGGTGACGACAGCACGCTGGGGCTGGTTGATTTCGCAATCTTCCCGCACCTGGACCACCCCTCGATGCCGGAGAATTCCATGGCCGATGCGGAACGCTGGGCCGCCGCCATGCCGGTGCCGGGGTACGCGATTGACGATCAGAC
>JAICJW010000326.1 GCA_025928215.1 Chloroflexia bacterium
CGCGATCCAATCCTCGAAGGCGGCATTATCCTGCACATCGTCCGCGATGACGACGGCGCGCGGCGAGAGATGCGGCGTGACCATCGCCAATTCCCGGCGAATGGTGCGATAGGTATGCAGGCTGTCATGAATGAAGAGGTCCACCGAGGCAACGGCGGGCATGAGCGCCGTCAGGATGCGCTTGCTCGCCCCCCGGTGGAGGCGCCATCGCGATCGCAGATCGTCGGGAATGACGATGCCGACGAACCGGTCGCCGTCCCGACCAAGGGGCGGAAGATCAATACTGTGCAGTACGCCGTGACCGTTGACTTCCAGCGCTTTCAGAATGAAAGCCGAGGTGACGCCATAGGCGACGCCGGTCTCCACGACGATTGCCGGATTGATCGCCCGACAGACGAGATAGCATGCCTTCGCGAGGACGAAATCCGCGTTATGAATGAGCGTGAACGCCGCGTCCGTCGGCAGCGCCGCAATCGCTTCATGGACATGCGCTTCGATAGACGCCAGCGCCGCTTCATCGGCGTAACGCTGGATATCCACGCCCAATGTCGCGCCGAGCGCCTCGACTGTCTCCGCCCAGGATTGATTGTGGTAGTCCGGCGATCGCAGCCCATACCGCTCCTGTACGGCCTCCGCCTTGTTCGCGACGCGGTCATAACACTCGATGGGGGAACGCACGAGGAGCGAGGCTAACCGGAACGCCTTCGAAAGGGCCACTGTTCATTCTCCTTGCAATAGCGATAGATCACGCATCCCCTCGATGCCACCGGAATATGCAGCGACGTTCAGGCACTCAGATACGGCGCGCCTTCCGACGCTCCGCCACATCGTGGACGCCCGGAACGCGGAAAAGGCGTGTCCGCACACGCGCGGCAGTCGCTTCACGCCGCGAGAGAAAGCCGGACTGCACGCGCCGCGCGAATACATCGAGCGTCGTGTGACCATCGAGAAGGATACGATGAAACTGGAACGGGTCGTCCTGGAAGGTCGCCGGGCCGAGATGCGCCGCGTACGCGCTCTCGTATCCCGCGTCGCGCACTTCCGCGCGGACCGCCCGGTTGTATCCCCCGTAGGGATAAGCGAAATGGTTGATAGCGCGCCCCAACGCGTCTTCGATGGTCTCCTTACACACCCGCACTTCTTGTCGCACGGCAGGCACACCCAGCAGAGAGAGGCGCGGATGCGTCACGCTATGGGCCTCGACCCGCAGACGGCGCAGCGCGCGCACCTGTTCCCACATCAGCACCCCTTCGCCCTGTGCATTCAATGGGTCGCGCTGGCCGATAACGCCGGTCGTCAGGAAGAGGGTTGCCGGATAGTCATACTGATCGAGCACCGCCTCCACATTTTCACAGGTCGCGGCGTATCCATCGTCGAAGGTGAGCACCACGCTTTTCCGCGCCAGTGGCCGGTGCGAGCGATACGCCCCCCAGAAGTCGTCGAGCGGACAGACCGCGATCGCATTGCCGGCGAGATAGGCCATCTGCGCGCGGAAGTCGTCGAGTGGCAGCGCCCAGTCATCACGCTGCGCGGCGTCTTTCGGAACGCGATGGTAGACGAGGATCGGGACGTTCAATCGGTACCGGTGCCTTTCTACGAAGCGGGCAGTGCGCGATGGTTTCGCGGCCCACTGCTCACTTTTCACCGCTCACGGTGAAATGCCGGAGATGAAACGTTTGCAGAAGGACAAGCCCGACGAAGCGCGGGTTGTTGAGCAGATACCGGCGCCACAATCGCTTCGGCTCTTGAAACAGCCGGAAGAGCCATTCTAAGCCATTCCGCTGCACCCAGAGCGGCGCTTGCCGCTTACGACCGGCATGGAAATCAAAGGCCGCCCCCACACCGACGAGCACCGGCGCGGTAATACGCCCCTGATGCGCGGCCATCCACCGCTCCTGCTTCGGCGTGCTCAGGCCAACCCAGACGACATCGGGGCGCGCATCGTTGATCATCCGCACGATGTCGTCATCCTCTTCCGGCGTGACCGGCCGGAAGGGTGGCGCATAGGTGCCGACGATCTCCAGCCCAGCGTAACGCTGGCGAAGGCGCGTGGCGAGCGCCTCCACCAACGTCGCATCGCCCCCATAGAGGAAGTGACGATACCCCTTTTCGGGCGAACGCTCGCAGATCGCAAGCATGAGATCCGGCCCATAGACGCGCGTCACATGCCGGAACCCGTGCAACTTGCTGAGCCAGACGAGCGGCATCCCATCGGGCGTCGTGAGACCACTGCGGCAGAGGATGGCGCGCAGCGCGGGATCGCGCTGACTCTCCATCACCCCATGCACACCCGTGATACAGACATACTGCTGCTCACGGCGCGCGATCCACGCATCGAACTGGTCAACCGCCATCACCATGTTGATGGCGCTGACACCAACACCGAGCACATTGACACGCGCCGGACCGGTTATCATCTCGTTATCGCTCCGTCAGAGCGACTTCGAGCATTTCCGCGACCTGCTCACGATTCTTCGTCGCATAGTACCAATCAATCGTCCGATGTAAGCCGTCCATGAACTTCATCTGCGGCTCCCAGCCGAGCAACTGGCGGGCGAGGCTGTTGTCCGCCACCCGATTCAGGGGGCCGGTCGGCATGTCCGGGCGCAGGAGGATGTCCGGGTTATGGCCGGTATAGCGCAGGATTTCATGCACGGCGTCAATGACGCGCGTCCGCTCCATCGTGCCGAGGTTCACCGCCGTCCCATCATCAATCTTCTCACCCACGAGGATCGTGCCGTCCACGATGTCGCCGACGTAGGTCCAGTTGCGGATCTGTTCCCCCGTCCCCCAGACCTCGAAGGGGTCCTGCTTGGCGAAGGCACGCGCGATCATCGCGATCACCGCGTGATCCTCCTTACCCCACTCGCCATAGACGGTGAAGTACCGGCAGGAGGCGGCCTTCATCCCCCACTCACGGACATATGACTGGAGGGTCATCTCCGCCATCAGTTTCGCCCAGCCGTACATGTGGTCGGCATCGTAGGGCGGGCCGATCTTGTCTTCAGTCAGGTAGAGTTTCTGCGTGGTATCCATCTGAATATAGGAGGGATACGCGCAACCCGACGAGGCAAAAATGACCTTCTCGACGCCCGCATTGCGGCATTCGAGGAAAAGCATGCCGTCGAGGGCGAGATTCGTGGCGCAGGCCGCCTGATGGAGGTCCACGTAGCCGCGCCCGCCGTGATCCGCCGCGAGATGGAAGACATACTCCATTCCCTGCACGGCGCGATGTGCTACCTGCTGATCGAGCAAATCGCCCTCGATGAACTCAACCTCGCCCGTGGTGATGAGCGGGTCAATATACTCGCGCTTGCCGCTACTCAGGTTGTCCACGACGCGGACATTGGCGCCGAGCGCGGCCAGTTTGCGGGTTAGCGGCGAGCCGATGAAGGATGCCCCACCCGTGACGAGAACCTTCTTACCTGTCCAAAACATTCTTTCCTCCTCGTACAATTCCTGGCTGATCTATGTGTCAAATCACCGCGAGTTCGTCACTCGCGACCGAGATGATTTAGGGCATTCTGGCTGCCGTATCCCTCCTCGCCTTCATTGCTTGCGCATAGATTTCCATCAACTGGCGGTGGTTTTCGTCGGCGGTATAGCGCAGATCGAACTCCGCGCGAGCGCACGCGCGCATACGCGCCAGTTGCTCGGGATGCGCGAACGCGTCCGCAACCACGCGCGCGAGGTCCACCGGATCGCCGCGCTGGAAATGCCGGCCGGTCTCTCCGTCATGGATGATCTCACCCATCGCGCCCACATTCGCCGCGACGACCGGCGTGCCGACGACGAAGGATTCGAGGATCGTGCGCGGCAATCCCTCGTACCACTCCGACGGAAAGATGAGGAGCGCCGCGCCCTGCATCGCGGTTGTGACCGCCGCCGGGGGAAGGCGGCCAAGCCATTCGATGCCCGGCACCTGTCGCACGGCGTCGGCGACCTCGCCCGCGAGTGGGCCATCACCGGCGATTCTCAGGGGGATCGTTCCTTCCAATCGCTCCCACGCGCGAAGGAGTGTCCGGATGCCTTTCTCGGCGGAGAGACGGCCGACGAAGAGCACGTAGCCTCCCTGCCCATCTCCCACGGGGGACTCAGGGACGAAGTTCGGTTTGATCGCCACTTTGTGTGCCGGCAACCCGCCCGCAATGAACGTTTGCCGCGCGAATTTGCCGAGCGCGATATAGCGATCCACCATGCGCGTCCAGCTCCCCAGGGCGCGATGCACGGTCTGCATCGTTACCACCGCGCCACTCGCTGCGCGGCTGTCGCGGTAACACGCATGCACGATCCCCGGCAATGGCACGGCCTTGCCCAGACAATCCTCACAGATGTGTCCGTCTCGATAGAAGAGACCGTTCGCGCAGAGCAGGCGAAAGTTGTGCAGCGTCTGCACGACCGGAACGCGCTCGGCTCTGGCCGCGTAATAGCCGGCAGGCGAGATGAGCGGGAAGGTATTATGAAAATGGACGAGGTCGGGGCGGAAGGCACGGATGGCGTTTCGCACCGCCCCGTAGCCCTGCGGAGACCACACCGTCGCGCCCGCGAGCCGTGCCGAACCGAGCGCCGACCGATGGGGGGCAATCGCGTCGTTATCAAAGACCAACTGCTGCACGGCATGCCCATGCGCCGCGAGCAACGATGCCTCCGAAGCAAAAACCATGTCTTCACCGCCGGGTTGCTGATAGCAGTTATGTACGAGGAGCACTCTCATCGTTCCACTCCCCGGCATGACTACGCGATCCTGTCGGTCATTGTGGGAGGCGATCCCTTCAGGGACCCGATCAATGCTCCGCTCCGATGCTGTCAGGATGTTCATCTCACTTTCCGCCCGGGGAGGTGTATCCGAAGCCGGAATTTGACGAAGCGCAGCATGTCCACGGTAAAGAGTGCGAGACGTGTCTGCCAGCGCCGCGAGAATTGATCGAGCGAGAGGATCGCGCGCTCGTCGCTCGTGCCGAATTTCCCGGCGCGATAGACCGCATATCGCTCATTCCGGACGTTCGCGACCCAGCTTCCGAAGGTGATATTCCGCGCGCCGTAGCGATAGAGGTAGAGGAAGTCGGGCAAAACGCGGAAGTTACAGCTCCGCCGGATGCGGAGATACCATTCGAAGTCTTCCGCACTGCGCAACTCTTCGGAGAAGAAGCCGAAGCGATCGAAACACCAGGAGCGGATCATCGCGCC
>JAICJW010000395.1 GCA_025928215.1 Chloroflexia bacterium
AAACTCGCGATGATCCAGCCCGATGATACGGCGCAGCAACGGCGTTTGATCTACGTATCGAGCGCGGTTGTCGCTGCTGGCATCGTGGTGATCGTCGTCGGCGTAATCGCGGGCTGGGGCTGGACGCGGATCGTCGGGGCGTCGCTGATCACCGTCGGCGGTATCGCACTCGGTATCCTCATCGCGTTCGTCGAGCCACGCCGTCAGCGGTTGCACGCGCGGCTGCGTGCCCAACGGACGACCATCGCGATCATCGCCGCGGTGATCCTCGTCCTGCCCGTCGTAGCCGCACTCATCGCGGCATTGATCGGGCTATTCACGGGTACGGGCAGTCGAAGCGGCGGGCTGCTGGCGGCGGGCGCGATCATCGGCGTGTTCCTGCTCGCGGCGACGATCTTCAGCACCCTCATCGCGATCCGCGCCACACAGCGCGCCAATCTCACACTCCGTGAATCGCCAGCCACACAGACGGGAGAGCAATCGTAAATGCCGACGCGGCAGATCGAATGGAATGTCCATACAATCGGGCAGATCGCGGTCTATGCGCTGCTGATTATTCCGGTCGGCTTCCTCGTGTACGGCCTCGCGCGCCGCGTGCGGATGTGGCGTATCGGCCAGCCGGAGGATCGCTTCAATGCGTGGGGTACGCGGCTGCGGGGGGCGATCACGCAGAGCATCCTGCACGGCCGGATCGTCCGCCGACGGAACCGCTACGGCGGGCTGATGCATCTCTTCATCTTCGTCGGCTTCGTCACGCTCTTGATCGGCACCTTCATCGTGATGGTCGAGGACGACATAACGGTGCCGATTTTCCACTACAGTTTCTACCGGGGGAACTTCTATCTCGGCTACAAACTGGCGATGAACCTCGCCGGAATCCTGCTGATCGCCGGTGTGCTGATGGCCTTTTACCGCCGCCTCGTCGTCCGCCCGAAGCAGCTGCAGACGAGCGCGGACGACCTCGTCATCCTCGCCTTCCTCGCCGTGCTTACCGTGCAGGGATATGCGCTCGGCGCGCTCCGCCTCGGCGTCCAGCACGATCCGTGGGCGAAATGGTCGTTCGTCTCGTACGCGCTCGCCATTCCGCTTCGTGGTCTCTCGGATGGCTGGCTGATGGCGCTGCATCAGGTGAACTGGTTCAGCCACTTCCTGACTACCTTCGCCTTCCTCGCCTACTTCGCCTACAGCAAGATGATTCATCCTTTCACGAGCCTCGCCAATGTCTTCTTCCGGCGGCTCCGGCCAATGGGCGAACTGACGCCGATTGAGAATCTGGAGGAGGCGGAATCGTTCGGCATCGCGAAACTGGAAGACTTTAGCTGGGCGCAACTGATGAATCTGGACGCCTGCATGCATTGCGGGCGCTGCCTCGAATATTGCCCGACCTTCAACACCGATAAGCCGCTCCGCCCGCGCGATCTCATTCTGGAGATCGGCGGCTACATGGCGGACAGCGGCGGCATCTTCTCCGGCGAACTGGGTGAAGGGGAGAATTCGGCGCGTTTCCGCTGGGGCGAGGGGCCGGAACGCGAACTGATCGGCGGGGTCGTCAGCACGGAAGAACTCTGGGATTGCACGACCTGTGGCGCGTGCATGGAGCAATGCCCCGTCTTCATCGAGCATGTGCCGCTGATCGTCGGCATGCGCCGCAACCTGGTGCTGGAACAGAGCGAATTTCCCGATGAACTGACCAATGTCTTCAACAACCTCGAACGCCTGAGCAGCCCCTACCAGTTCCCGCCGAGCCAGCGCGACGCGTGGACGAAGAAGATGGCGCAGCCGGTACGGATCATGGGCGAAGCAGCCGCAGCCGAGGAAGAAGTTGAAGTGCTCTTCTTCGTCGGCTGCCTCGGCTCATTCGACAGCCGCAATCAACGCACGACGATGGCCCTCGCGCGCATTTTGCAAGCCGCCGGGATTAACTTCGCCATCCTCGGCAAGGAGGAGACCTGCACGGGCGACCCCGCCCGCCGGATTGGCAACGAATACCTCGCGCAGATGATGGCGCAGCAGACAGTCGAGACGCTCAATCAATACAGCTTCAAGAAGATCGTCACCGCTTGCCCGCACTGCTTCAACGCGATCAAAAACGAGTATCCGCAGATCGGCGGCAACTACGAAGTCGTCCATCACAGCGAACTGATCAGCCAACTGATCGCCGAGAAGCGCATCACGCTCGACCCGGCCTCTGATGTCGCCAGCGGCAAAGTGACGTACCACGACCCGTGCTATCTCGGACGCTACAACAAGGTCTATGACGACCCGCGCAGTGTCGTCAGCGCGCTACCGGGCGCGGAACTGACGGAGATGGGGCGGAACCGCAACCACTCCTTCTGCTGCGGTGGTGGTGGCGGCCGCCTCTTCATGGAAGAGACGCGCGGAAGCCGGATCAATCAGGCGCGCGTCACGGAGGCGCTGGAGACCGGCGCGACCACCCTTGCCGCCTCCTGCCCCTTCTGCATGACGATGTTCGAGGACGGCATCAACGGCGTCGGCGCGAATGAGACCTTACAGGTGCGCGACATCGCGGAACTCGTCGCGGCGGCGATGGTGACAGCAACAGCAAACGAAACGGAAACGGAAACCGATTGAACCGCAGAGACGCAGAGAACGCAGAGGAAGAGAAAAGGAAGATAGGGGAGAAGGCGTTGCACGTTTGTGATCGCACTCCTCGTCCTCCTTCTTTACAAATCTCCTATCTCTCTGCGTCCTCTGCCGGGCGCCCTCTGGGCAGCATGCGGTTTCAATTGTTTTCGATCAGGAGGCAGGGGAATGGGACAGGTGGAATCAGGCGCGCTCCCGCTCGAAGTGATCGAGATACCGAACAATGGCTTCATGAGCGATCAGCCGACGAACGCGACCATCGTCGGCACGCACGACGTTTTCATTATTGACCCCGGCGATGCCGCCGGAGTGGAGATCGTTCAGGAGGCGTTGGGGCGGCGGGACGATGTGCGCGTCCAGGCGATTCTGCTCACGCACGGCCACCCCGACCACGCGACGGCGGCACCGGAACTGAAGCGCATCTACGACTGCCCGGTGATGCTCAATCCGAAGGAGCGGCCGATCCTCCGCCAGTTCCTCAGTTGGTCGGACATTGACGAGGAACTGACGGGCGGTATGACGCTGCCGATTGCGGGAGGCGAACTGCGGGCGCTTGACACGCCCGGCCACTCGCCCGGCCATATCGCCTTCTACGAGCCGGTATCGCGCACGTTGATCGCCGGTGACCTCGTCTCCGGGCATGGGACGGTGGGGATTTTCCCGCCGCACGGCAAGATGGTCGAGTATTTCGACTCGCTCGAACGGATGCAACGCCTCAACACATCCGTCATCATCCCCGGCCACGGGCCGACGATGACCCAGCCGCCGGACCTCTTCGCGCAGTATATCGAGCGCCGTTCAACACGAGAAAGCGAAATCTATGCGGTCGTCGCGCGTGAGCCGACGACGATCGAGGCGATGATCCCCGAACTCTACCCGGTTGTGCTGCCCCATTTTCGCCGCGCCGCCGCCGCGACGATCCTCGCGCATCTGGAGAAATTGGCGGCGGAGGGCAAGGTGCGCCCGGAGTCAGATGACCGCATCGAAGGCATCTGGTCCGCACAGCGGTAAATCGGGTAGTGGCAGGCCGGAAAGCCTACTCTTGGTCTGTCACCAGTGATTTGCTGGCGTTGGTGGAACAGGCTGAAGCCTGCTCCACCAACCATCATGCAATGTTGCAAATGGAATGTGACAGATCGCTACCATCAACCTCGGGCAGTCGTTGTTACCGCCTATACCACATCCTGTTCGAGGTAGCGCATCGTCGTGCGCACCATCATCTCGACACCGACGGTGAGGCAGCGCTCGTCAATATCGAAGCGCGGGTGATGATGGCCCCAAATCTTGCCGCTCGCCTCATCGCGCGAGCCGACCCAGAAGAAGCAGGAGGGAGCGAAGTACGTGAACTCCGAGAAATCCTCGCCGCCCATTGTGTGCGGGCCATTCAACACCTTATCCGCGCCGACGACA
>JAICJW010000511.1 GCA_025928215.1 Chloroflexia bacterium
ATCGGCGCGACCGGCCCCGGATCGCCGCCCGCGTAGTGGTAGTCATAGGCCATCAAGATCGCCAGGTCCACCGACGGGGCGAGCGCGGCATAATCGAAGGCGCCGCCATAGCCGCTTGTCGAATTGCTCGTCTTGCCGACAATCGCCTGCGTGACGAGTTTTCCGGACGGGCGGATTTTCGCCGCGATCCGGGCCATCGTATCAGTGAGCAGCGGGCGATCCTCGGGGCGAACATCCTCGAAGTCTATGTTGATGCCATCATAGTTACGCGGGACGACGAGGTCCGCGATCGTCGCCGCCAGTTTGTCGCGTGCCTCAGGCGTCGCGATCTGCGGCGTGAAGTCGGCATTCGTCGCCGCATTCTTAACCATCGGGATGATCTTCACCCGTGCATTGCGGAGCATCGTATTGGTATCCGGTTCTTCGGTGTTCTTGATCGTGCCGTCACCCTGGAGCGTGAAATAATAGGGCGAAACGATCGAGAGCGCGCCCGCGTTCGCTTGCAGCGCGGAGAACGAATCCTTCGCATACGTGACGTAATATGCCCAGCGGATGATCGGCGCCGCCGCAACGGGCTGCGTGCCGGGGAGAAGCAGGTTGGCGTTTGGAAAGACGACTGAGACTATGACAAGTGCGATGACCGCGAGTGACGTGCGAAGACGAACATGCCCGGCATGCAGGCGAAAATGAGCCACCCCGTCACCCTCCGAATCCAAAAACCCCATGTTGCACGCATGCACCGCCGGTATGCTATGCACGTACAATGATTACGTCAAGTCACGGCGCCTGATCGTCAGCCGAGATTGAGCACGCGCGGCGCAAGCGCATGCAGGTCACTGACGACGAGATCGGCGACGCACGGATCGGGTCGGTCGCCCGTGAGATTCAACCAGACGGTACGAAATCCGAGGCGGTGTGCCGCTTCGACATCGAAGCGGTAGGAGTCGCCGATATGCACCGTCTCCTCTGGCGCGACACCGAGTGCATCCATCGCGCAGGTATAGATACCGTCGTGCGATTTATAGTAGCCGCACGATGCCGAAGAGATGATTGCCTTGAACGCGGCGCGGATACCCCAATCGTCGAGGCACCATTCAAGGAATGGATGATAGACGGCGTTCGAAATCACGGCCAGCGGTATTCGCTCCGCCGCCAATGCCGCAATCGCCTCGACGATGCCGGGCCGTGGGGTGGCATCCGCCCGCACCGAGGCCATTAGTTCGTCAATCGCCGCTGATACCGCCGTGTCAGGGACGGTGATACCGATTGCCCGCAACGCATGTTGAACGCCCGCGAGCGCGTCGGACTCCTGCCCGTGCTCCTGGATGGCGAGACGCAAGGCGCGGTAGGGCGCGGTTGACGCCGCCATTTGCGCGCCGTCATGCGGGATCACGCCCCGCACCGCGAGGGTATGCAGCACCATGCCGGGCAGTTGCCGCACTTCGAGCGCGAACCAGGCGGGCGCGATGGCGATTGTGTCGTGGAAATCGAAGGTCACGGCGCGCGGGCGGGCCATCACCCCAGCAGTCCGGGGATGCCGAGGCCACCGGTCAGGCCGCCCAGCTTGCCCTGTGCGGTCTCGTCCGCCTTGCTCATCGCGTCATTGACGGCGGCGACGATCATATCCTCCAGCAGTTCGATGTCGTCCGGGTCAATCGCCTCCGGCTTGAGCGCGATGCCGCGCATCTGCTTCAGCGCCGTGACCTGGACTTTGACAAGCCCGCCGCCCGCCTGCCCCTCGACGAGGGTTTCGCCGAGTTCCTGCTGGATTTTCTGCATTTGGCGCTGCATCTCTTGCAGCATCTTCATGTTCGGTTGCATCATCGTGCTCGCTTTCTCGGCGTCGTTCGCATTTCATCCCCGTGCAGTATACACGCTCTTTTCAGCGGATCGGTGCGGTCGGCCAGCGCGCGCCGCTCACATCTACCCACTTGTGCTGCTCCTGCGAGCGCGGTACGGCATCGAGCGCCTCCTGCACGCGCAAACCGTCGGCGAATGAGGGCGACGGACTGGTGCCCGTCCGGATGCCCTGCGCCCACGTGCGTGCGAGGCGAATGAAGGGGGGGATGAGCGCGTGGCCCGCATCGGCGGCGTCAACCTCCGGGATGCCACTGCCCATCAGCCGTTCGGGGATCGGCAGAGATTCCGGCGATGGATCGCCGCGCCGCGCGCCCCAGAGGGTGCCGTCCAGCGCGATGGTTAGCATGCCCTCCGATCCGAAGGCGCGGACCTCTTCGCCCGGCCCGTACCACGCGGTCGTGGAGCAGGTGATATTGCCAATCGCGCCCGTCGCGAAGCGGAGGAGCATCGCGAAGGTATCCTCCGCGTCGGCATGGAGAACGGTGCCGCCTCGTGAACGGACCGTCGGCGCGCTCACGACGGATGCCCCCGCAACCTCGGCGATTTCACCGAACCACCAGCGTAAGGTGTCAACGAAATGCGAGCCGAGCGCGCCGAGCATCCCGCCGCCCGCGTCCGCATCCACCAGCCACTGCCACGCCTTGCCGCGCGCGTCGGCCATCAATGGCCGCAAGAAGGAGAGGTGCGCGAGGGAGACCGCGCCGATGTATCCCTCGTCCAGCAATTCCTTCATCCGCGCCCGCGCGGGGACGAA
>JAICJW010000237.1 GCA_025928215.1 Chloroflexia bacterium
ATAACGAATTATGCGCGCCGATTGTTCCCGGCTTCGCCCTGGATACGCGCGGGCATGACACGAACCGGGCGCGAGCGGTCCGGCGACCGCCGGGGGGCGCGGGACCGGGCCGTCATCCGGCGCCACATCTCCCAGAGGTTGCCGACGAGCAGGCCCGCGAGCAGGTAATATACCCCACCGAACAGCGAGTAGACAGCGAAACTGACGAGCGCGGCGATCAGCGCGAAGACGGCTTGGTCGCGGTAGCGCGTCGGCGAAGTCGGCGGATCGGTGAGCATGAAGAGGGCGAAGAAGAGCGTGGCATTGACATCCGGCACGCGGAAGATCTCCGCGACCCGTGCCGGATCGCCCGCGTACGCGTACGCTGCGAAGACGAGAAAGTAGCACCCCGTGAAGATCAGCACCATCGGTAGCTTGTTCACGCGATCCGCCACGAACAATCCCGTCGCGAGCAGCACGAGCACAAACGGCGTGGGGAGATTGGGCAAGGCACCCCACCAATCCTGTCCGGTCGCGAAGAGGAAATAGGCCGCGACCAGTGCCAGGGCGGCGGGGTTGAAGATATGCCCCTGTTTCGTTCGCAACAGATATTTCGAGACGACAGCGAGCGCGGCGGTGATTGCCGGGACATACCACGGTTCAGCCGCGCTGAGGATCAGCGCCACGATCAGGCCGGAGAGTAGCGCGCCGCTGGGGAAAAACCAGACGCCGCGCGCCACCCGGACGATGGCGATATCCACGAGCATCGCCGCCACAACCGCCGCAACGACGCCCGGCGCGACATGCCGCACGCCGGCGTGTGCGGCGGCGATCGCGGCCAGGAGAACGAGGACGATCAGGAGATAGCCTTTTGGCGTGCGGAAAAATCGCTTGAGGCCATGAAAGGGCGTCATTGCAGATACCCCGCCAGCCCGGGCGTCGCGTATCGCTCCAGCGTGGACGAATAGACGAGCGCGTCCACGCCCTGCGCTTCGAGGAAGCGGAGGCCGCGCGTCGGGCCAAGCACAAAGGCGGCGGTCGCCAGGGCGTCGGCGACCATCGCGGTCGGTGCGATCACCGTCACGCTCGCCATACGCTCCACCGACGCGCCGCTGTGTGGATCAATCAGGTGATGGCCGTCGCCACGTGGGCCGCGACGCTCGTAATCGCCTGAGGTGCAGACCGCCATATCCGAGACGGAGAGTGCCGCGATCAGCGCGTCCTCCTGCCGGGGATGGCGGATGCCGACGCGCCACGGTTCGCCCGCCGCGTTTCGCCCCCGCGCGTGCAGATCACCGCCCGCCTCGACAACGGCGTGTGCAAAACATTCCAGTTCCTTCGCCGCCAGATCAATGGCAAGGCCCTTCGCGACCGCGCCAAGATCGAGGAGCAGCGGCTTCTGTAGCGTGATGGTGCGCGCGGCGGCATCGAGGCGGACATCCCGGTAATCTGGCGCGTCCGGCGACGGATCGGGAGCATCCACTACCTGCCCCGTGAGATAGTGGCGATTGAACCCACGCCGCATGAGCGTATGCCCGACCGTCGGATCGAATGCGCCGTCGCTCAGGCGCGCAACGTCCAGCGCGAAACGCACGGCCTCGTACAGCAGCGGACTGACCGGCACCGCCGCCCCGACGCGCGCGCTCAATCGCGAGAGTTCGCTCGCGGGATCGAAACGGCTGCATACCTGCTCAATGTGCTGGAACCAGCCGAAGGCCGCCGTGGCCCGCTCATCGAAGCGCGTTTCCGGCTGATTGCCAATCGCCTGCACCGTGACGAGCGTATCCATGAAGACGGCGGAGCGGCGATAGGTCCGCATCGCCGGGGCGGACGCGCTCATGACCCCTTCGCCAGCGCATTCGCCACGGCCTCCGTGAAGGCGGTCGAACTGTCCGTCGCGCCGGAGACGAAGTCCACATTGGCTGATTGATGCGCGACGACTTCGCCGGGAAGCGCGCTGATCATCGAGCAGGGGTAGCGGGTGCCGCATTGGCTGATCTTCGCGGCGGTAATCTTGCCGCCCTGAACGATGACGGTCACGCCGATATCGCCATGGCGGCTGCGCCCGAGGCCGGTATACGAGCCGTCCCGATAGGCACCGGAGGCGGCTACCGGGGCGGGCGTCGCTGTCGGCGTGGCGATGCTGGCCGTTGGCTGCGATGCCCTCGGTAACAGCGCGGTCGTCGGTGTCGGTGTAATGGCGGCGGGGGCGAGACGAATACGCTGGAACGGTGTGCTCGTCGCGGCGACAACGGTCGCGGTGGCGGTGGCTATCCGCACCGTAGGGGGCACGCTGGTCGTCGCGAGGGGGGAATCGAATTGCGCCGCCGCTGGCTGGGTCTGGGTATATCCGGCGGCATAGACCGTGACAATCGCGGCGGAACTAAGCGCGACGAGGCCACCGGTAATCTTCTTTCCGGGGCGCTTTCGTTGCTCAGATGCTCGCGGCATGATCGGTGTCCTTTGCGCGTCCGCTGCGTACCGGGTGCATTTGCACGTCTCGCACCATCCCCGCCCACACACAAACCGTTGCTATTCTACGCCGATTTGCCGTGTGAAACCTGAGAAGTTCCTTAAAAATGTGTCGGAACTTCGCCGCGATATGCGGTCATCGCTCCAGGAGGATGGGAACGGGGCCAATCTGCACCGGGCTGCCCGCGGAGAGATCGCGCCGGGTGCCCGTGAGATCGCGGAGATGTGTGATCTGCCACTCCTGGGGCGGCAGATAGGCGCGGTCTCCATTGGGGTTCCATACGATGCGCGCCAGGTAATTGTCGCCGCGCGTCAGCAGCAAAACGGAGGTATTCGTGCTGTCCACGAGATAGGAGACAATCCGCGCGCCGATCAGCCAGCCCTCGATTTCTCGATAGGCGACCGCCGCCGGTTTGAGCGTCCTGCTATCGGTCTCGGTCAGCCACAAGGTGGCCCATTCCTGATTGTCCCATGCGTACCAGTAGCATCGCTGCACGCCGCCGATCCAATTCAATAGGTATGCGCGCGCGAGGTAACCGGCTGCTTCCATGTCCGAGGAGAAGACCTTGGGCAGCGCCCAGCCCAGCTCAGAGTTCCAGAGCGGTTTATCCGCCATCCCATGCTTCGCCATCACCTGCCGCACACGGTCGGCGAAGGGGAGGAGCGCTTCCGGCGGGCTGGGAAAGACATAGAGATGATGGGCAATCGCATCCAGATACATCCCGCCACCAGCCGAGAGATACTCGTCCAGCCATCCGGGGCCTGTTTCACGATCCGTGGCCGATGGGCCGACAATCGTCACCGTGGGGTCAATATCGCGAAGAATCTGGGACGCCTCGTGCGCGAGGGTAATCAGCTCCTTTGTCGTCCCGGTCCAGTACTCCTTGAGATTCGGTTCGTTCCAGATTTCATAATTACGGATCCGCCCTTTGTATCGCCGGGCGACTGTGGAGATGTAGATGCGCCAATCCTCGATGTATTTCGGTGCGGCAAGATTCCCGGGCTGAAAGTGCTCCGACGGCTCGCCCGGCCGCGCCGAAGCCCAGGTCGGGGTCAGACCGAGGGGTAAGAGGAGGTCCACATTGTGCTTCTGCGCGAGCGCGACGTATTGATCCAATAATGTAAAGTCCCAATTATGGCTGCGCGGCTCCAGATCGGGCCACGTCACACCCGCATCCCACAAGCGCCAGGCGCCAAAGGGGATTGCCGGCCACGGCGTCGTCGTCGCGGCCTGGTGAATATGCATGCCGAAATAGGTCGCGGGGATGGCTCCGGCGGAGAGATCAATCGCAATGTCCGCTTGCGCGACCGGCGTTTCCGGGTTCAATTGCGGCGTTGATACGGGGGTGTTCCCGACGGTGGGTCGAGCCGGGATCGTACCGGTCGGTACGGGAATGGCCGGCGAAGGGGCCGAACGCTCCGCGGTCGGTGAAGGTGCCGGGAAAGCAGACGGTTGGGGATCGCTCGTGCTCGTCGGCTGAGGCGGACGGATCTCAGGGACGCTGCCACAGGCAGAGAGAATCATCGCACTCGCCGCGCGCGTCGCCAGAGATAAGAGTTGCCGTCGGCGCAGTTGCATCTATGACGCTCATCTATCAACGTGGATACTCGATTGTGCCGCTTCCAACCCCGATTATCACTCCATATGGGGGATAAATTTTTGGAATTGTCATTTATCGTGGGAAAACATTCCTGTTTACGCGGTGAATCGTCCCACGAGTCCGCCCACTTGTCAAGGCGACCCAGTCTGCTCGCGCGTTCGCGCGCCCGTCACACACCGCATCGCCTCCACGATACGCTGTCCGATTAATGGGGCGGTCAAATCCCGCACAGCTTCGCGGGCGTGCGGACGCATGGCGTCGAGCATCTCGGGAGCAGTCGTGAGGGCGCGATCGAGGGCCGCATAGACCTCATCAGCCCGATCTATACGGAACGTCCATCCCGTCCTCGCATCATGCACCAATTCTTCCACGGCCTGGCTGTACACGCTTCCCAGGACCGGCACGCCGCTCGCCAGCGCTTCATTGACAACGACGCCCCATTCGTCGGCAAGGGTTGGCAAGACAAAGATACCGACTTGCGCGTAGAGCGCTGCCAGATCGTCGTACGCGATATTGCCCAGGAAGCGCAGCGTGACGTTCGGCGGCAATGGCATCGCGTGCAGCGCGGCGCGGAGGGGGCCGTCGCCCGCGAGCCAGAACTCCACGGCGCGGTCCGGGTGGTTCTCCCCCCACCGCGCAAGGGCGGTGAGAAAGGGAATGACGCCCTTTCGCTCGACGAACTGCCCGGCGTACAGTAATCGGTATGCCTGGTCAGGCGCGCGGTGCGGCGGCGTCACCATGAAGGCCGACATCTCCGTCGTATATGGCACACGGAAGATCTGCCGGGGTGGGACCGCAAATCGCTCGATATATCGCGCCCCGCTCTCTCCATTCACCAATACCGCGTCCGCGCGACGCAGAATCCACCGCCGCAGCCATATCCGGAGCCGCCCCCTGCCCTGCTCACTCTGTTCGGAAAGCGTAGCCCAGACGATGAGGCGGCTTTTCCGCGCTACAAGACGATAGAGCGCCGCTTGCAGCGTGCGCACTCCGAGTTCGCAGGAAATCACGACCGCTGGCCGGTACCGCGCAAGCAGCCAGAGTGTGTCGTAAGGGATATGTACATACAACCGCTCGGAGAATCCGTGGGGATGGCGTCCCGTCATATGGAGTGTGAAATTGCGCTGCACCGTCACGTGGAGTCCGCGCCAGTCGTTGGGCCAGGGGCGGTTCGGCTCCATCGGGGTCGAGAGATAGAGGCGTAATTCCTCGGTCTGACCCGCGAGCGCCCGATAGAGCGGAGCGCGATAGGGCGGGATGAAATTCGTCAGGAGTGCGACGCGCTGCGTCATGAGTGGTTCCCTTATCCATTCCGCAGCGGGCTGCTGTCGCGCAGGGCGAAATTGTCATTCGCGGGGTCAGCAAATTGGGGGTCAACGAACCGGGAGTGTGTATCCTGTTTCCAACCGAATTGCCACGCGTTGAAATCTTCCGCCTTGCCATTGACATTGAAGGCATCACCGCTCTTCGGGCTGAACCAGACATTCTCATCCGACGTGAGAGTGCTGAGGAAAAAGTCTCGGTTCGCACCGGCGCTGTTCCCAATCTGCACGAGGTGCGTGGCCGCGTCGGTGCCGACGATGATATTCTTCCGCAGCGTCCATCGCTCCGCGACGAGTTTGAGATCCTCTTTGCTTTCCCAGTTTTGCACCGGGCGCACCCCGGTCAGCACATGAATCTGCGCGGCGGCGCTGCCATAGATGATGTTCCCTTGCAGGGTGACGTTGTCCCCCCCTTCGGTGAAGATATTGTCGGATGTGCTGTTGCAGATAGTGGAGTTCCTTACGCTCGTCGGCCCCTCGCTCGCTTCAATGAACATGCCGATGTGATTGTGGGAGCAGAAGGCAGTATCAATCGCGATGTTGGCGCAATCGGTATCGAACCACATACCGGGCGCGCGGTTATTCACCGCGCGATGGCGGCGGTAAACGCCGCCATGAATGAAGAGGTGTTTCACCCCGGCATTTGACCACGAGAGCAGACCACCGAGGGCGCCGCGCCAATTGTTGTACGATGTCTCATTGTCCTCGTAGAGAAGGTTCTTGACCCTCGATGCTTCGAGGCCGATCGCGCCGTTATAGTTGGCGACGGTGCGGCGGGCGGTCACTGATTGGGAGAGATGCGCTCCGCCGGACATAAAGGTCATGCCACTCCAGTTATTCCAGAAAAACCCGCAATCCTCGACAAGCACATTGCTGCAATCGCTGAAAATGACCGCCGTATCGCCGACCGGCGAATTGCCATGCACGAAGTGCAGGCCCCGAACCGTCAGGTTTTGCGCGCCCTCAACGAACAAGAGACCGGGGCGCACCGCGACCTCGACAGTCGCCGTTTCGACCGCCACCTGTGGCGGCGGCATGAGGGAGACCGTAGCGGTCTGTTCGGAGACAAAAAACGTGCCTTCTTTCAACTCCCCCGCCGACACGACCTGTGTGAGCGCTTGCCCATTGATGAAGATCATCTCCCGCCGCCGGACAATGGGCTGGAGAACGACATTTCCTTCCCAGCCTTGCGGATACGGCACCACTCCCCACTTGTACGGCCACGGATGCGTGTAGGTATTCGTCGTGCCGACTCTCTGCCACCCGGCCCAGACATCGGAGCCGGCAATCGTCGCGGTGCCGGGTTGCTTCGCCTCGAACTGCATTGGCGCGTCCGTGAGGCTCGTCTTTGGCTGAATGGCGATCGCTTCCCGATAGATGCCGGGAGCGATCACGATGCGCGTGCTCATCTTCCGCACATTGTTCTGCATGGCGATGTCCGCCGCCTTCGCGATCGTTTTCAGCGGGCGGTCGTCCGTGCCGGGGTTGGCATCATTCGCATTGGGGTGCGCGAGGTCCACGATGAGCGTTTGATCGAACGCAACGGGGGGAGGAAGTGAAGGCCGGACGACAGGCGTCGGCGTTCCCGGTGGGATCGGTGTCGGGGGCATCCCCACGGTCGTGGGGGTTGGTTTCGTCTGATTGGCCCCACACGCCGCAGTGAGCAGCGCGCCGAGCACAATCGCCGCCCGCCCCGCCCGCTGGACGAACGCGCGTCGCGAGATCGTCTCGGTCATCGGGCAATGATACCTTCATCGGCCGGGCTTCGAGACACGCCCCGGCGGGCCG